>DASVVH010000213.1:0-35922 GCA_036386615.1 Ardenticatenaceae bacterium | reverse complement strand
TCAAGCTTGGCGGCTGACGCCAGGAGTAAAAGGGCAGGGGAGGCAGAGCGCTCTGCCTCCCCTGCCCTTTTACTCCTGGCGTCAGCCGCCAAGCTTGATGTTGAAGCCGCCCTGATTGCCGCTGCTGCCGGAGCCTTGCGTCGGCAGCTTGGGCGTCAGCCACGAGAGGAAGGCGTCGGCGGAGCGCGTCTGCATCAGCACGCGGCCCGGCCCCGTGAGGTCCACCACCAACCCCTCGCCACTGAAGAGCGTGGATTTCACGCCGCCGATGCGGCGTACCGCGAAGCCCATCCCCTCTGTGAAGGCGACGAGGTGGCCTGTGTCCACCGTGTAGCGCTCGCCCGCGCCGAGGCTCATGTCGTGGATGGCCCCGTAGCTGGAGAGCATCAGTTCGCCCGTTCCCGACACCTTGAGCATGATGAAGCCCTCGGAGGCGAAGAAGGTCTTGGCCCCGCCCCAGCCCGTCTCCGTCGTTATGCTCTTGGCGGAGGCGACGAAGGCCCCCGACTGGACCATCAGCGTCTCGTTTTCCAGGTGCAGCACCTCCATGTCGCCGGGGAGCGGCGGCGCGAGGTTAATCTCGCCGCCCTCGGCAGGTGCCCGGTAGGTGTTGACGAAGAAGGACTCGCCGCCGAACATCGAGCGGGCTATGGATTTGAGCAGGCCACCCTGCATCGCCGTCTCGACGGTGACGCCAGTGGACATGCTGACCATCGAGCCTGCCTCGACGCGAATTTCCTCGTTGGGGTCCAGGCGGACGCGGGTGAGGGAGTAAGCGGGACGATAGAGAATTTCAGTTTGCACGGCGCGCTCCTTTCAGGATTTTCCGTTTAGAAAGATTGGTAACACGGACACGACAAGGGACGTGCCTTGAGAGCACGTTGCAGCCACAGTTTACCGCATCATAGCGGTTGCCGCTACTCTCCTTACGCGGGCCGCGCGGCTGGGGTTGCGCGCCTTTTCACCGCGAGTAGTTTAGGGTACGCTTGCGCGGCACCATCAAACGAAAGGACAAACGAATGGATATTTTGCTGACGCTACACTCGCTTTTACGATGGGTTCTCGTCGCGGTGATGGCCGTAACGGCTATCGTGCTGTTGCTGGCGTGGCTGCGCCCCAGCGATTCGGGCATGGACCGCAGGCTGATGACGGTCTTCCTCGGCGTGCTGGACACGCAGGTGCTGCTCGGCATCATCCTGATTGTGTGGATGGGCGTGAGGGGCGGGGGCTTCGCGCGGCACCAAATCGAGCACGCGATTACAATGCTCGTCGCGGTTTTTGTGGCGCACCTCTCGGCGCGGTGGAGGAAGGCCGAGGTCGCGGTGCGGGCGCGCAACAACTTCTTCGTGCTGCTGGGCGTGCTCGTGCTGATTGTGCTGGGCGTGAATGCCCTGCCGCAGGGCTGGACGGGTTGAGCCTTCCGCGCTAAGGTTCAGGTATTCAGCTTGCTCGCAGGGCTGGAGCTATCAATGGAGAGAGGAACCCAATGACCGACCTTAACGTCCCCAATTCGCCGGAAGAGTATCCCGCCGACGTGCGCGAGGAGTTGCACCAGCATGACGTGACCCACGAGGGCACGGAGCGCGTGGCGGAACCAGAAGAGGAAATGAGTGCCCATCTGGGCGCGGTGGACACGGAGACGAGCCTCGTCACGCCGCCCATGCGCGGCCCCACCCTGCTCACCGAGGGCGAGGACGAGAACATGGGTATTGACCCCGCCGACGAGATACCGGGCGGCTGATTGTCCGGGATGCAGAAATCTTCATCCAGATTGGCCGCTCAGGTAGACATAAAAGGGTTGACAGGCGGAGATTCAGCCCTTATACTGTAATCAGCCTTTAGGAATAAGTTCTCTTCGGAGTCTTCTTCATAGAGGTAAGGGACGCCCCAACGGATTTGCTGGTCTTTTCATCCGAAACGATGGATTGCCGGAAGGTTCGTCGGGGCTCCCGTTTTTATGTTCCCCGCGAAGGGCGAAGCTGTGCCTTCTTACTTATCAGTTACTTGACGAGCCATGCTTCCCGTTCTTGCCATTCTGTAGAACGTGAGGCTGGAGCAGGCCGACGAAGGGGAGATTCCGGTACCGTTCCCGGTAGTCCAGGCCGTAGCCGACCACGAAGCGGTCAGGTAGCTCGAAGCCCCGGTACTTCATCGGAATGTCGAGCAGCCGACGGTGCGGGCGGTCGAAGAGGGCGCAGACCTCCAGGCTGGCAGGCCCGCGTGACCGCAGGTTGTTCAGAAGGTAGGTCAGCGTCAGCCCCGTATCCACCACGTCTTCCACGAAGAGCAGGTCGCGGTCGGCGACGGAGATTGCCAGGTCTTTCTCGATGCGAACCGCCCCGTGCTTGCGCGTCTCCGCCGAGTAGCTGGCGACGGCCATGAAATCCATCTCGACGGGAATGGTGATGGCCCGCAGCAGGTCCGCCATGAACGGCACTACCCCTTTCAGCACCCCCACCAGCAGCGGCACGCGCCCCGCGTAATCGCGCGAGATCGCCTCCCCTATCTCGCAGACGCGCTGCTCTATCTCCTCGGCGGTGAGAAGCACCTCGCGGATGTCCCCCCGGTATTCGTCGTAAGCCTCAAGGGGGAATGACTTCACGGTTCGCTCGTCTGGGCCTCGGTGCCCAGAATGCCCTGCGCCGCGTCGTCCAGCCCGTATTTCAACAGCAGGTTCCGCACCTCGCGCCGCTTCAGGAGCTTCACATTTACCTCAGGGTAAAGCTCTTTCATGAGGCGGATTTTGCGGTTCTTGCGGCTGTTGAGTTGGGGGCGGAGGGTGGTCAGTTCAACGTAGAGGTTCTGCTGGGGGAGGAAAAAGTCGGGGGAGAAGGCTTCTAAAGTGGCTCCTGCGTCGTTCCGTCTGAGGGGGAACGTGTGGGGTTCGTATTGCCACTCGATTCCGTAGTAATCGAGGAGTCGCGCGAACTCTTCTTCGACGGGGTTCACAAAGTCGGGTGGGGCGTTCTGTTTCTCGGTCACGCGTCCCGCTCCTTCTAGCTAGCAGTATCGTTATCTACGTGTAACCTGCATAGTTTCCTAGCAGAAAGTATACCAAGGATTAGACATAATGTGAAGAGTCAATTTTCTGGTTACTTCAATACCATGCACGGTGCTGAGGCACACAAAGCGCATTCTATGAGACCACTGTATCATGGGGCCGCGACAGCTTTGGGCCATTGGCAGGGCATTTGCTCTGGAAAGGAGATGAATCCCCGATTTTGCATGGCCTCTTGATGGAAGGGGCCAGAAATTGGCGGCAGGCGGGGCGCGTGGTATACTGTCAAAAGTGCAAGGATGCACACAACGAGGGTAGATTGGGGAAGATACGAGCCAATTCGTTTCGCAATAAACCTATTCCTGAACCCTTGCTCTCTGCTGTACTGCATGGCCGGTCGCCAATCGAGGGCGTCCGGCTTTTTTGTACACCCGGCCCGGACCCAATCCGGCCAGTAGCAATGTAAGGTTGTCCCTATTCTCTGTGGCTTCCCATTGTCGGCGGAGCCACCCGCTCACTAGAAAACGGTGGCACGCTACCCACCTGCCGCCACGAAGGAGGAGACCGTATGAGCGTGATTGACTTCCAGAGCAATCCGCTAATCCATAGCCGTGAGGAAGTCATCAATGATTTCTCACTCGTCGTTGCCACCATCAACGGCACGGGCAGCCAGACGGCGAACAACGCCATCATCCGCGCCCTCTTCAAGATGGGGCTTCCCGTCACGGGCAAGAACCTCTTTCCCTCCAACATCTCCGGCCTGCCGACGTGGTACACCATCCGCATCTCCGAGGATGGCTACACCGCTCGGCGCGAGGGCGTGGAGATTCTGGTCGCCTACAACGAGAAGACGCAGAAAGAGGACATCGCGGCCCTGCCCTCCGGCGGCATCTGCATCTATCCTCTCGATTGGAAAGGTTTTGAAGCGTCGCGCGAGGATATTGTCTACTACGGCATTCCCGTCAAGGAGTTCGTCAAGGCGTCGGGCGCGCCCTTCAACCTTCGTGACTACGTGGCGAACATGGCCTACGTCGGCGCGCTCATCGAACTGCTGGGCATCGAGTACGACGAGGTGAAGAACGCGCTGGTCCGCCACTTCAACGGGAAGATGAAGCCTGTCGAGTTGAACATGGGTGTCGCGGACATGGCAATCGCCTGGGTGCGCGAGAACCTTCAGAAGCAGGACCCCTACCGCGTCGAGCGCCGCAACCTCACCGAGGGGCTGATGCTGCTCGACGGCAACACGGCGGGCGCGATTGGCTCCATCTACGGCGGCGTGAGCGTCGTCGCGTGGTATCCCATCACTCCCGCCACCTCCTTCGCCGACGGGCTGAACGACTGGCTGCCGAAGCTCCGCCACACCGAAGACGGCAAGCCCACCTACGCCGTCATTCAGGCGGAAGACGAACTGGCCGCCATCGGCATGGTGCTCGGCGCGAGTTGGGCGGGCGCGCGCGCCATCACCAGCACCTCCGGCCCCGGCATCTCGCTTATGGCCGAGTTCGCGGGCTTCTCCTTCTACGCCGAGGTGCCCGCCGTCATCTGGGACATCCAGCGCATGGGGCCGAGCACGGGCCTCCCCACCCGCGTCTCGCAGGGCGACATCACCTTTGCCTACACGCTCAGCCACGGCGACACCAAGCACATCGTCCTCTTCCCCGGCAACATCAAGGAGTGTTTCGACTTCGGCATCGCCGCGCTCGACCTCTCCGAGCAGTTCCAGACCCTCGTTCTCGTCCTCTCCGACCTGGACCTGGGCATGAACCAGTGGATGAGCGAGCCGTTCGACTACCCGACGGAGCCGCTTGCGCGCGGCAAGGTGCTGGCGAAGGAAGACCTTGACGGTCTCGCGGAGCAGCGCTGGGGCCGCTACCGGGACTTGGATGGCGATGGCGTGCCCTACCGCACGCTGCCCGGCACGGAGCACCCGCTGGCCGCCTACTTCACGCGCGGCAGTGGGCACAACGAGTGGGGCGTCTACTCCGAGCGGCCCGACGACTGGGAGCAGAACATGGAGCGGCTGCTTCGCAAGCACGACACCGCCCGCGCCTTCGTTCCTAAGCCCATCATCAATGACCACCACGCCGAAGGGGCAAGGGTCGCCTTCCTCACCGTCGGCACCAACGAGGCCGCCGTCCACGAGGCGCAGGATAGGCTGGCGAAAGAGGGAGTCCAGACGGGCTACCTGCGCGTGCGCGCGCTCCCCCTCTCGCCGGAGGTGAGCCAGTGGGCCGAGCAGTACGAGCGCGTCTACGTCGTCGAGATGAACAGCACGGGCCAACTCTGCGGCCTCCTGCGCCAGGAGCATCCCGAACTGGCTACCCGTTTCGTTCCCCTGAATCACAACGACGGCCTGCCCCTGACGGCGGCCTGGGTGGTAAGAGCATTTACGGAAAAGGAGCAGTAAGATGGCGGCGAACCCGAACGTCAACCTGATTGGCCTCGAACGCACCGAGTACAAAGGCAACCCCTCCACGCTCTGCCAGGGCTGCGGCCACGACTCGATTACGAGCGGCATCATCATGGCCGCCTACGAGATGTCCCTGCCGCCGCATCAGGTCATCAAGATGAGCGGCATCGGCTGCTCGTCCAAGAGTCCGGCCTACTTCATGAGCCGCTCGCACGGCTTCAACTCCGTGCATGGCCGCATGCCCTCCGTCACGACGGGCGCGCGCGTGGCGAACCGCACGCTGCTTCCCATCGCGGTCTCCGGCGACGGCGACACCGGCTCTATCGGCCTGGGCCAGTTCAAGCACCTCATGCGCCGCAACGTCCGCATGGTCTACATCATCGAGAACAACGGTGTCTACGGCCTCACCAAGGGGCAGTTCTCCGCGACGGCGGACATGAACCAGAAGCTGAAGTACGCGGGCACCAACGAGTTCATGCCCATCGACCTCTGCATGGAGGCCATCATCGCCGAGGCGGGCTTCGTCGCGCGCTCCTTCGCGGGCGACGCCAAGCAGGTGCGCGCCCTGCTCAAGGCCGCGATGGTCTACGAGGGGACGGCGGTGCTCGACATCATCAGCCCCTGCGTCACCTTCAACAACCAGCCCGACAGCACCAAGTCCTACCCCTTCGGCAAAGAGAACGAGCACCCCATTCACGACATCCACTTCGTCCCCAGCTTTGAGGAAATCACCGTCGAGTACGATCCCGGCTCCACTTTCCCGGTGACGATGCACGACGGCTCCACCATCATCCTCCAGAAGCTGGACGAGAGCTACGACCCCACCAACAAGCACTCTGCCCTCAAGTTGCTGGATGACGCCCGCGCCGCGCAGCGCCTCGTAACGGGCCTCATCTACTTCGACGAGTCCCGCCAGACGCTGAACGACGTGCTGGACCTGCCGGAAACGCCCCTCGCCCTCCTCCCGGAGGAGCAACTGGTGCCCAACCGCGCCAGCTTCGACGCCATGATGGAAGAGTTGATGTAGGGTGTCCTGTACAGCGAGTGAAGCGCCCCGGCCTATAGGTCGGGGCGTCTGATGTTAGCTGCTCACTCCTCATAAATATTTGAGTACAATTTACCCACTTCAATCACTAACGTAATGAGCCAACTCTATGAACCAGACTTTCGATTGGGATGAAGGTAAAGCAGCAGCAAATCTCCAGAAGCACAAGATAAGCTTTGAAGAAGCCCGCTCAGTCTTCAATGACCCACTGTTCATCTCATTCTATGATGAAGAACATTCATCGGACGAAGAGCGGTTCATCACAATCGGGATGTCTGACCGTAACCGACTGTTGCTTGTCGCCCATACTGATGATGAGACAGGCATCCGAATTATCAGTGCCCGTAAGGCGACCAGCCAGGAGCGAGGATTTTATGATGAAGGACTCTGATAACTATGACCTGCGGGAAGAGTATGATCTCTCGCAGCTACCAATTAGGCCGAAAGGCCGATACGACCCCGCGCGGCGGCAGGGACGGAATATAGTTGTGCTAGAGCCAGAATTGGCGGCGGCATTCCCGAACGATGAAGCAGTCAACGAGGCATTACGCCTCGTTATTCAGCTTGCACAGGTTCCACGCCGCGAAGCCAGCGCATCAGGTGCATCATAACGGGTCTCAACAGACTCGGATTGCGCCGCACAATGGATTGTAGCGAACGCGCTTCTTGCGCTCACGCGGTAGCTAATCGGAGCGTCCACGCTGGTTAAGCGTGGGCGCTCTATTTTGTCCAACACCCCCGACTCCCCTATTCAATCTTCTAATAAGATGGCACGGGTTATGCTTCCTGTAGATGTAGAAGATGCCAGCTTTAAAGCAGCCGGGCAATCCATCGTCCCTTACTCCAACCTGCCCCATCTGAACCCATAAAATCAATGTCAAGAAATGTACATATTTTCCGGCGCTCTGGCCCGCCTTTACTCTGAACACCGCCTGCTTCGCCCTCTCGCCAGCGTGCTGAAATAAGCGATTTCCAGCTTCATATAGAGCCATTACCGACCACCTTCGCCGCTCCGGTAGTACTTTAGGCCCATTGATGTACAGGTGAGCTTCCGTCACTTTTAGGCACCTTACTTTAACATTCTAGCTGGTCAGTCGGGGATGAGAGATGAACAAGCAGACCCAACCCAATGGGAAATCCATCCTGCACTCCGCTTTCGGGATTACCACCCTCTATTACGTGCTGGCTGGCCTTCTCTGGATTCTCTTCTCCGACAGGCTGCTGGCGCGTTTCACCACCGACCCCGCCACCTTCGCGCGGCTGCAAACCATCAAGGGCTGGCTCTTTGTCCTCGTCACCGCCCTTCTGCTACACGTCGTTCTCTCCCGCTACACCTGGCGGCTGCAAAGCTCCTCGCGGGCGCTCAGTAAGAGTGAGCACCAGCTTGAGGAGACCTTCGAGCACGCGGCGGTTGGCCTCGCCCGCCTCAGCCTGGATGGGCGCTACCTGCACGTCAACCAGTATTTCTGCGACTTCGTAGGCTACAGCTCCGAAGAACTCCTGGGCCGCTCCTTTCAGGAGCTAACCCCGGAGCAGGATTTGAAGAGCTCCTTCGCCATCATCGGCTCCGTTCTCGCGGGCGACGTGGAGACCCGCGTCTGGGAGAAACGGTACGTCCATAAACAGGGCCACATCGTCTATGGGGCCGTAACCCTCTCCCTCGCGCGGACGCTCTCCGGCGAACCCGAATACTTCGTAGTCATTGTCGAGGACACCACCCAGCACAGAGCCACCGAACGAGCGCTTCACGACAGTCAGGAACGGCTCGACCAGATTGTCTCTTCGATTACCGATTACATCTACGTCACGCGGCGCGGTCCCGGCGGTGAGTGGACCAAGCTCTACCTTTCGCCACACACTAAAGAGCTAATTGGCTATCCGGTCGAGAGGTTCATAGAGGACTGGGCGTTCTGGCCCTCCCTCGTTCACCCCGACGACCGTGCCCTCGCGGACGCCCAACTGGAGCGGCTTGGCCGGGGCGAGAGCGGCGAGATAGAGTACCGGATGCGCCACGCGGACGGGCGGCTCATCTGGGTGCGCGACAGTGCCCGCGTGGAGCGTGACGGCCAGACCGGCATCTGCACAGTCTACGGCGTCGTCAGCGATGTGACCGCGCGCAAGCAGGCCGAGGTCGAGCTTCAGGCGCAGGAAAGCCTTCTGCAAGGGGTCGCCACCGCCACGCGTGCCCTCCTGACGAACCACAACTTCGAGCAGGCGATGGAACGCGCCCTGGCAACACTGGGTCAGGCCGCGCGAGTGGACCGCGTTTACCTCTTCCAACTCCATCCTCACCCCCTGTCGGGCAAGCCTGCTGCCAGCCAACGCTTCGAGTGGGCGAGCGACTCCGTCGAGGCGCAAATCAACAATCCCGACCTGCAAAACCTCGACATCGAGGACCTTGGCCTGATGCGCTGGGCGGAGACCTTCGACGCGGGCAAGCCCATCAGCGGCCTCGTGCGCGACCTCCCCCCCAGCGAGCGCGTGCTTCTGGAGCCGCAGAAGATTCTCTCAATCCTGGGCGCGCCTATCCGCATCGAGGGCGAGACATGGGGTTTCATCGGCTTTGACGATTGCCACGAGGAGCGTGTCTGGAGTCCGTACGAAGAGTCCATCCTCGTCGCGGTGGCCGCTACGATTGGCGGGGCCGTCCAACGTGAGCGGGCACTCGCGGAGTTGCAGCAGAGCGAGGGGCGCAATCGGGCGATGCTGGAGGCCACGCCCGACCTCATGTTCCGCCTGACGCAGGATGGTGTCTATCTGGACTCCAGAACCCCAGGCGAGGGCGTGGACCTCGCGGGGCGGCATCTCAGCGACATTATGCCGCCGGAGATTGCCGCCACCGCGCTTTCCGCCATCCGGCGCGCGCTCGATACGGGCGAGATGCAGGCGGTGGAGTACGAACTGCCGGAACCGTCCGGCACGCATCAATACGAGGCGCGCGTCGTCGCCAGTGGGCCGGAAGAAGTCCTCACCATCGTGCGCGACGTGACGCGGCAGCGCGAGGCCGAGGCGAGGATTCAACATCAGGCGTACCATGACCCCCTGACCGACCTCCCCAATCGCCTTCTCTTCCAGGACCGGCTGGCGCAGGCGCTGCCGCAGGCCCGGCGGCGCGGCTCGATGGTCGCCGTCTTCTACATGGACCTGGACCGCTTCAAAATCATCAACGACACTCTGGGGCACGGCGTCGGCGACGAACTGCTCAAAGCGGTTGCCCAGCGCCTCGCCACCTGCGTCCGCGAGGGCGATACCATCGCGCGCCTCGGCGGCGACGAGTTCGGTGTCGTCCTGCTCGACCTCGAAGATGCTCAAGCCTCCACCAAGGTCGCCCAGAAAATCCTGAACGCCCTGGCCCCTCTCTTCTCGATTGGCGGCCACGAACTCTACGTCACGCCTAGCATCGGCATCAGCGTTCACCCGGCGGATGGGCGCGACCCGGAGATATTGACGCGCAACGCCGAGCTTGCCATGTACCGCGCCAAAGAGCAGGGGCGGAACGCCTACCAACTCTACGCGCCTGCCATGAACGCCACCGCTGTCCGCCGCCTCACGCTGGAGAACGCCATGCGCCGCGCGCTGGAGCGTGGCGAGTTCCAGGTCTACTACCAGCCGCAGGTTCACGCCGAGACGGGCGAGATTCTTGGCATGGAGGCGCTGCTACGCTGGCAGCACCCGGAGCTGGGCTTCCTGACGCCTAACCAGTGGATTGGCCTCGCCGAGGAGACGGGCCTGATTGTGCCCATCGGCGAGTGGGTGCTCCGGGCCGCCTGCGAGCAGCACCGCGCCTGGCAGGCGGCGGGCTACTCGACCCTGCGCGTGGCGGTCAACCTCTCGGCGCGGCAGTTCCAGCAGGCGGACCTTGACCAGTGCATCGCCGAAATCCTGCTCGACACTGGCCTCCAACCCGCCTTCCTGGAGTTGGAGATTACCGAGAACACCATCATGCGCGACCTGGACCGCACGGCCAGCCACCTGCGGAACCTAAAAGAACTTGGCGTCCACCTCTCCATTGACGACTTCGGCACGGGCCACTCCTCCCTGAACTACCTCAAGCGGTTCGCGGTGGACACCCTGAAGATTGACCGCTCCTTCATCCGCGACATTCACGAGGATGCCAACGACGCCGCCATCGTTCGCGCTGTCGTCGCGATGGCCCACAGCCTGAAACTCCGCGTCGTCGCGGAAGGCGTGGAGACCGAGGCGCAGCTAGCCTTCCTCCGCTCCCTCGCCTGCAACGAGATGCAGGGCTATCTCTTCAGCAAGCCCCTGCCCGCCGAGCAGGCCACCGCCTTCCTCGCCGACGGCGTGCGAATGCAGCCATCAAACATTCAAAATGCAAATTGAAAACTCATCCCTCATCCTTCATAGGGCTGTGTCAAACTGGCGCGACTTATGATGTATCTAACATCCATATAGCAGCTACTTGTGGCTATACTGGCCGCTTATCGCTCGCCAGTACTGGCCGTTACTGGCCTATACTGGCCTCTGTGCCCTCCGGCCCCCTTCTCGCTCCCCCTCCTTCCCCTTTCCGACTTTGACACAGCCCTGCATCCTTCAAAAGTGCCGATTGACAGCTTATGAGTAGTGCCCTTACAATGGTCATGGTCCCGCCCTTCTCTGGCGAGCACCATCCATTATCCATCACCTTACACGAGGAGAGTAAAACCTATGGTAGACCGAATGATGCGTGCCCTTCGGGGTGACGTTGCATTGTATGAGGAAGCGGAGTCCAATCCCTCCCTCACCCAGGAAGCGTATACAATCGTCGCAATCGTCGCCGTCATCAACGTCGTTGTTGGTCTGCTGTACGGTCTCTTCTCCGGCGACATTGGGGCTGCCTTGCTTGGCGCAATCTTCTCCGGCGTCAGCGTCTTCGTGGGCTACCTGATATGGTCCTACCTGACGTGGATTATCGGCACCCGCGTCTTTAACGGTACAGCCGACGTAGGCGAATTGCAGCGTACCCTGGGCTACTCCATGACGCCGCAGATTCTTTCTGGCCTCCTGGGGTTCATCCCTGTTCTCGGCGCGTGCCTGGGCATCATCCCGGCCCTCTGGTCGCTCTACCTCGGTGTTGTCGCGGTGCGCCAGGCACTGGACTTCGACACGGGTAAGGCGCTTATGACAGCGGGAGCCGCCTTCGTTGTGCAGTTCATCATCTTCGCCCTCATCGGCACGGTCCTGGGCGTTGGCGCGGCGGGGCTTGGTGCCTTGACCGGCGGTAGCTAAACGTATCCGGACTCTCCAGAAGCCTCGCTGTCGCGGCGAGGCTTTTTGTTGCCCACGCCGCGTGCGGTAGAATGGCGGACTTTGGCAGTGCCGCGCGGCGCTGCTGGCTTCAAGGAACCCAAGCGTAATGGACCTGGAATACGTCAGTTGCAACATGTGTGGGGCCGATGACACGGCCCCGCTTTTTCCGAGTACGATAGATTACCAGAAGCGCATCTCCGTTGAGGCGTACAACTGCACCAACTTCGGCTATGGCGTCCACCACGCCATCGTCAAGTGCCGCCAGTGCGGCCTCGTCTACGCCAACCCACGCTTTGCTCAGGGCGACCTCATCGAGGAGTACGAGCAGGTGGTGGACCCGCTCTACGAGCAGGAGCGCCAGGGCCGCGTGCTCACCTTCGAGCGCCACCTGAAGCCCCTGGAGCAGATGATGGGCGACCATCGCGGCAAGCGCATTCTGGACGTGGGCGCGTACACGGGCATCTTCGTGGAGATTGCCCAGCAGCATGGTTGGGATGCCTACGGCACGGAACTATCTCAGTGGGCCGCCCAACTCTGCCGGGAGCGCGGCTTGAATGTGAAGACGGGGACGCTGGAGCAGGCGGCGTTCCCCGACGACTTCTTTGACGTGGCGACCTCCTGGGACGTGGTGGAGCATCTGAACGACCCGAAGATGCACCTCCGGGAGATTCACCGCGTGTTGAAGCCGGGTGGCGTGCTGGCCGTCCACACGATTGACATTGACGCGCCCTTCGCCCGCATCATGGGTCCGCGCTGGCCCTGGTTAATGGAGATGCACATCGTCTACTTCTCGCGCCGGACGCTGGCGGCGTTGCTCACTGAAGTTGGCTTCCAGGTGATTCGGGCGGAGGCGCAGGGCCGTTACCAGAAGGTGAGCTATCTCGTCTCGCGGCTGCGGGCCGTGAATGATACCCTGTGGCGGGTGGGCGATGGGGTGGTTCGCAGATTGCACGTTGACCAACTGGCGGTGCCCATCAATCTGGGCGACCTCGTGACGACCTACGCGGTCAAGAAGCCTTAACCGCTGGGCTGGTTGGCTGGGAGAGGGGCGGGTTTCAGAACTCGTCCTTCTGTTTTGTATGACCTTATAAGTGAGCAACCGAATGTGGATTGAACGACGAGGCCAACGGCACCTGACAGGAATCGCCGCTAGCTTCATAACTCCTACTAACATTAAGGGTGAAAATGGACACTCAACGATGGATTCGCGGGACGCTACGATTGGGGCAAGGGCACTGGTGGCACGAAACGTGTAAAACGGGGTGAGCGGTACAGCTTCCTGTTCTTGATATGTTGGGATGGCAAGGTTCTCAGGCCATTATGCAAAAAGATTCAACTATACGACCTCCCCCGCTATCGCGGGCCTGGATTCCATCCTTTGTGTTGGCTGTCACGCTTCTGCTTACGCTTGCCACGACCTACTACGGCAGGGTGACGACCGAGGCACGGGAGCGGCTTCGTTTTGAGAGCGCCACCCAGGAGACCCGGAATAATATCGGAAGCCGTCTGGAAACCTACATCACTCTATTGCGCGGCGGTGCCGGGTTATTCGCGGCTAACGAGGCGGTGACGAGTGAGGAGTTCCAGCGCTTTGTCCAACGCCTGCCACTGGAGAGGCGCTATCCCGGCATTCAGGGAATCGGCTTTGCGCCCGGCGTGCGGGCGGAGGAACTGGACGAATTCAGCGGGGCGATGCAGGCGCAGGGGATAGAAAGTTTTCGCGTCTGGCCGCTTGAGGAGGAGCGCCCGCTCTATTACCCGGTTGCCTATCTGGAACCGCCGGACGAGCGGAACCGGGCTGCTATCGGCTTCGACATGTTCTCTGAGGCGGTTCGCCGCGAGGCGATGGAACGGGCGCGGGACACGGGCATCGTCGCGGCTACAGGCAAGGTGACGCTGGTACAGGAGCCAGAGGAGAATCGGCAGGCTGGCTTCCTCCTCTATCTGCCCGTCTATCGAGGTGGAATCGTACCGGAGACGGAAGCGGCACGGCGCGAGGCTATCATGGGCTTTGTCTACAGCCCATTCCGCGCGGGCGACCTCCTGACGGCCATTCTCGGCCCCAGCGAGAGCTACGCGGTAGATTTTCAGGTGTACGACGGCACGGAGTCTGTCGAGGCCAACCTGCTGCACGACTCGGCCCGCGCGCGTGGGGCGACCCCTGAACCATCTCCACGCTTCGAGGCTGTTGATACAATAGAGGTGGCGGGCCGCCCCTGGACGCTGCGCTTTGTGCCGGGGCCTGCTTTCGCGGAAGGCGCGGGCGTTGACCTGACGCCCTTCATTCTCGCGGGGGGGCTGCTGACCAGCCTCGCGCTCTTCGCGGTTACTCGCGCCCAGGTGCGGGCGCGCACCTCCGCCGAGGAGTTAGCCGCCGACTTGCAGCGCTCCCAGGCGGCGCTGCGGGCGAACGAGCTCCGGCTGCGGCGGCTCGTGGATGCCAACATCATCGGCATTATCATCGCGGACCTCCAAGGCAGCATTTTCGAGGCGAATGACGCCTTTCTGGACATCGTGGGCTACACGCGGGAAGAGGTTCTTTCCGGTGCCGTCAATTGGCTGGACCTCACTCCACCCGAATACCGCCACCTGGACCATTGGGCGCTGGACGAACTGCGGCGCACGGGGGCGCACCCTACCTACGAGAAAGAGTACCTTCGTAAGGACGGGAGGCGCGTGCCCATCCTTGCCGGGGCGGCCTATCTCGGCGGGAGCGAGGAGCAGACGGTGGCCTTCCTGCTCGACATTACGGAACGGAAGCAGGCCGAGGAGGCGCTGCGGCTGCTGGCCGAGGCGGGGACGGCGCTGACTACCTCCCTGGATTACGAGACGACGCTGCAAAGCCTCGCGCGGCTCGTCGTTCCGGCGCTGGCGGACTATTCCATCATCGTGATGCTGAACGATGATGGGGAGTTGCACCAGGCGGCGAGCGCGCACGTTGACCCGGAGCGCGAATCCATGCTGCGCGACCTGGAACACCTCTACACCTACGATGTGGAGCGCCCGGAGAGCGTTATCGGGCGCGTGATACGGTCAGGGAAGCCGGAGTGGAGCAACGAGTTGACGGAGGAGATTCCCCAGAGTGTCACCGCCAATGAGACGGTGTTGGCTATCTACCGCGCCCTGGACCCGAAGGCGTACATGGCGGTTCCTCTCACGGCGCGCAATCGCACCCTCGGCGTAATGAGTCTGGCAACTTCAGTGTCAGGCCGCCAATATACCAACGTGGAACTGGCCCTGGCTGAAGAGTTGGCGCGGCGCGCGGCGCTCGCCATTGACAACGCGCGCCTCTACCTGGAGGCGCAGGAGGCGATTCGGGTTCGCGACCAGTTCCTCTCCATCGCCTCGCACGACCTCAAGACGCCGATTACGACCATCAAGGGGTATACGAACCTGCTGCAACGGCGGGCCGCGCGGGATGGGGCGCTGCCGGAAACTTATCTCCGCGCGCTTCGCATCGTGGACGAGCAGGCCACGCGGCTCGCGCGGCTGGTCGAACTGCTTCTGGATGCCTCGCGCGTGCAGAGCGGCCAACTGCTCATCGAGCGCGCGCCCGTCAATCTCGTCGTTCTGGCTGACCGGCTGGTGAACGTGACGCGCCCCACGCTGGTGCAGCATCGCCTGCACCTTCAGGTGCCGGAGGAGCCAGTCATCGTAGAGGGGGACGAGTTGCGGCTGGAGCAGGTGCTTCAGAACCTTCTCAGCAACGCCATCAAGTACAGCCCGAACGGCGGCGAGATTCGCGTCCGCGTGGAGCAGCGGGAGGGGCAGGCCGTCGTCTCAGTCTCGGACCAGGGGTTGGGCATTCCCGAAGAAGAGTTGCCGCAGCTATTCAACCGTTTCTACCGCGCGCGCAACCTGGAAGGGTACGAGATTGGCGGGATGGGCCTGGGCCTCTACATCGTCCATTACATCGTCCAGGCACACGGCGGCGCGACCCGCGTGACGAGCGAGGTAGGCGTTGGCTCCACCTTCGAGATTACGCTGCCGCTAGCTACAGGTGCGGCCTGAGTCGCGCGGCTCACAGCACCCGCCGGAGCAGTTGGGTCGCCAAAGGCAGTTCGGGACTTTCGTCCCGCCCCGGCTGTGCCGAAAGTCCGCCTTGCCGCGCGCCCTTTCGTGGGATACACTTGAGCCAACCCTGCGACCATCAGGCTCACATCTATCTGGGCGCACTGTCGGACCCAGCCATGCTTTCATACCGGCGTCTATCACTCGCACTGCTGGTGCTTACGGTACTGAGCACTCTGCTGGTGTTGTGGTTCAACGCTCCGGTGCCACTCCTCCTCCCTGCCATCCTCGCCCTCTCTGGCTTCCTGTTGATGAGCGCGCGGCGCGCACACGCGGCAGATGCCGCCAGCAGCGATGAGCCGCCAGGTGACGTGCCACCCGCGACCTCCTCTACGCCACCCCCGCGCGACGCGTCGGGCGAGTACCAGCACCTGCTGGACCGCCTGGGCACGCTGGCGCAACGGGTGGGCACCGCCCGCGACCTCGCCACCGTCTTTCGCGCGCTTGAGCAATTCATCGCCGCCTCCGTCCCCTCGAGCGGTCTCTTCATCTCCTTGTACGACCCTGAGCGCGAGGAACGCACCTGCGTCTACGCGTGGAGCGAGGGGGTGGAGGAGGATGTTTCGACGCTTCCCCCGCTCCCCATGACCGACAGCCCGAACAGCCGCGCCGTCAGGACGGGGCAAATCGTCGTCACGGATGACCTGGACGCGGCTCTGGCGGGACAGCCGCGTGTCAATCTGGGTCTGGAGGTAGACCCGCGCCTGCCGCGCTCCTCCATCGCGGTGCCGATGGCGGTGCATGGGCGTATCATCGGTGCCTTCGAGGTGCAGAGTGTGGAACCTGCCGCCTACACTCAGGAGCACGTCGTCACGCTCCGCATGGCAGCGAACCTGGCCGCTATCGCTATCGAGAATGTGCAGGGGTTCGACCGCGAGCGGCACCTGCGCGTGGCGGCGGAGCGCTCCGAGCAGCGCTTCCGTGACCTCGTGCAGGGGTTGGACGCGGTTGTGTGGGAGGCCGATGCCGGGACCCTGAGCTTTACCTTCGTCAGCCAACGCGCCGAGGAGATGCTGGGTTACCCGGTGGAGCAGTGGCTGTCGGAGCCTGACTTCTGGCGGGCGCACAGTCACCCGGACGAGCGAGACCAGTTGGCTGTTCTGTGGCAGGGCGCGGCGACTGGGCAGCACGAGCGGGAGTTCGAGTATCGCGCCCTCGCCGCGAATGGGAGTACGGTTTGGCTCCGCGCCAGCATCCGCCCGGTGCGCGCCGAGGATGGCACTATCTGGCAACTGCGCGGGCTGCTGGTGAACATCACGAAGCGCAAGCGGGCCGAGGAGGCGTTGAGCCTGCTGTCGGAAGCGGGGCGCGTGCTCAGTGCCTCGCTCGACTACGAGACGACGCTGGGGAACCTCGCGCGCCTGGCGGTCACTGCCCTGGCAGACTACTGCCTCGTGATTGTGTTGGAGGATGGACGGCTTCGTCAGGTAGCGAGCGCGCACGTCAACCCGGAGCAGGAAGCCCTCACACGCGAGTTGGAACGCCTCTATCCCTACGATGTGAATAACCCGGACAGCATCGTGGCACGGGTGCTAAACTCTGCGAAGACAGAGTGGCACAACGACCTGTCCGGCAGGCCGCCCCACCTCTTCACACAGGACGAGGCGGTGTTGGAGATTTATAACGCCCTCGCGCCCCGCGCCTACGTTGCGGTGCCCCTCGTCGCCCGTGACCGCATCCTGGGCGTGGTGATGCTGATTTCCTCGACCTCTGGCCGCCAGTACACCGACGTGGAGGTTGCTCTGGGGGAAGAGTTGGTCCGCCGCGCGGGTCTTGCCGTCGAGAATGCCCGCCTCTACCAGCAGGCGCAGGAGGCGATTCTGACGCGCGACCAGTTTATCTCCATCGCCTCGCACGACCTCAAGACGCCCATCACCAGCATCAAGGGCTACGCGGACCTTCTGGCCCGCCGCGCCGCGCAGAACGAGGCTATCAACCCCCGTGACCAGCGCGCCATCCAAATCATTCAGGATGAGGCGACTCGCCTCAATCGCCTCGTCGAATTGTTGCTCGACGTTTCCCGCGTCCAGCGCGGCCAACTCGTTATCGAGCGCTCGCAGGTGGATCTCTCTGCGCTTGCACGACGATTGGTAACAGTGGTTCAGGCGATGGCGGAGCAGCACATCATCGAGCTTGCCTGCCCCGAAGAGCCGGTGCTTCTCTGGGGTGACGCGCTGCGGCTGGAGCAGGTCATCCAGAACCTGCTGCAAAACGCGGTCAAGTACAGCCCTGCGGGGGGGCGCATCACTGTCGAGATTCAAGAAAAAGGAGACAGCATCTCGCTTGCTGTCGCGGACGAGGGCATCGGCATCCCACCCGAAGCTCTCACGCACCTCTTCACGCGCTTCTACCGCGCCTCCAACATCCAGCCACTCAGCGTAGGCGGGCTGGGGCTGGGCCTCTACATCGTTCGCCACATCGTCGAGGCGCACGGCGGGACGGTCTCCGTCACGAGCGAGCTTGGTATTGGCTCCACCTTTACGGTCGAGCTACCACTGGACCCCCGCCAAGAGCCACGCTAGCCGCCGCTTTTGCCCCTCGCGCTCACCCCTCGTAGTATAACCCTCAACAGCAAGACGCGTCGCGCCACTACAAGGAACCAACCGCCATGCTGGACACCATTCTCTCAACCGTCAACATAGACTGGACAGTGGTCATCAGCGACTTCATAAGAGTCGCTATTGCCTTCGTTCTGGCGCTCCCTATCGGATACGAGCGCGCCCACGCCTCGCGCAGCCTGGGGCTTCGCACCTTCCCCATCGTGGCGATTGCTAGCTGCGGCTACATGCTGATAGTGAAGAACATGGATGGGGCAACCGCCGATGTGATGGCGCGAGCGCTACAGGGTCTATTGGGTGGTATCGGCTTTATCGGCGGCGGAACCATCCTGAAGGAAGGTGGGAGCGTCTACGGTCTGGCGACGGCGGCGAGCATCTGGAATACAGGGGCTATCGGCGCGGCGGTAGCCTTTGAGCACATTGAAATCGCTATAATCCTCAGCCTGTTGAACTATGCCGTGCTGAGGGTGCTCACCCCGCTCGTGGCTCTGGATGGGTACGGCGACGAGGCGGACAGCGAGGACGAGGAAAAGTAGGATTCAATCTCCCGCTTCCTTCTTTTCCTTCTCCTCCATCGCTTCTTTGACTTCCTCCGGCACCGGCACGGGAACGAGGTCGGCGACGAACAGCGCGACGGCGGTGGCGACCCCCACGATGACCCCCAGAAGCCAGAACCACGTCCCAATCGCCATCCCGATAGCGCCCGTAATCCAGATGGCAGCCGCCGACTTGATGCCCTTCACGTCGGTTCCGCCCTTGAAGATGACAGCCCCGCCGAGGAAACCCATTCCACCAACGATTCCCTGAAGGGCGCGGCCCAACGCCGAGGGGTCCGTAGCGGATATGTGCTTGGCAAGCATCATGTAGGTCGCGCTGCCCACCGCCACGAGGACCATGCCCATGATGCCTATAGATTTGCGGTGCAGGTGCCGCTCGTATCCAATCATGCCTCCAACTACGGCGGCTGCGAGGAGCCGAACGAGGATCATCTCCAAACTGAGCGCGCCGATTTCGTTCTCACTCATGCGGTCCTCCAGAGGGTGAGCCGACACCGCTTCAAAGGTGAGGGCATAATGGCGGGCAGCGTGCCCGCCAAGGAACAGGAGCATCAACAGCAGTAAGCATATTCCCTGCCAATCTCACCGACCAAGCTAGGCTACACGTCCTTCAAGTTATAACAGGTTGCTGTGCTGGGGTAGGCGCAGGCCATAGTTATGTGAAGCAAAGCCAACAAATGCCAACATTGAAGGGCGATAGATGTTGGCATTTGTTGACATAAAGTGATTGCGCCAAGCTGAAAGTGCAAGTCGGCTCAAAAACAACCTGCCGAGATATTCCTACATGGCACATCAGCCGTTTCATCTTCTCCGCAGATGATTGATAGATGAGTCTTCATCATTAATACTATCAGCTAGTTCAATTGGGTAGTGGCAATCTCTGTACAAAGCTGGTAGAATGGCTCCATTCACCTGAGACCCGTGCATCTTCTACATTGAAGGCGCACATATTGCTAGCGACAAAGGGTGTAAGATGAGGAACTCCTGGTTATGAGCGCCGAGGAATTCGTTACCTATCTCACCTGGGTGGTCTACGTCCTGATATTCCTGGCTGTCGCGGCCAGGGCCATCCGCCGACCTGAGCGCACGAACATAGATATCGCGCTCTTTTTCGCCGCGACCACAATTGTTATCGCCTTGAGCGCGGCGGCTTTGCCCGCTATTCACCTCATTACTTCCACCCGGCTCATTGCTGCCGTCAACGGCACGCTCATTCTGGGGCTTGCCTACCTGCTGATCCGCCTGCTGGACGACTTCGCGGAGATTCCCCGCTATCTCGTCTACGTGGCAGGGGCAGGTTGGCTGGTGTTGAGCCTGGGACTGTTCCTGTGGGATGAGTCCCCAGGCTGGCTCACTCTGCTGCAAATTCTCTATCTCGTTGGCTTCCAGCTATACGGCGCGCTCATGTTCGTGCGGGAGGCGCGCCGCACATCGGGCGTGACCCAACGCCGCATGTGGGCCATCGCGGCAGGGTCGCTCTTACTTGGACTCAACATCCTCGTGATTGCTCCCAGAACGGCAATGCCTGGTCTGGAACCTCTGTGGGACGTGCTCAGTCAGACACTGGGTCTCGCCTCCGGCATCAGCTACTTTATTGGCTTTGCGCCACCTGCATTTTTGCGCCGCGCGTGGCAGGAGCCGGAACTGCGTGCCTTCCTCAGCCGTGCCGCCAGCCTGCCCCGCCTGCCTACGACGGAAGCGATTATCACCGAACTGGAGCGTGGGGCTGCCGCCTCTACCGGGGCACCTAACGCCAGCATTGGGCTGTGGGACGAGGAAAAAGAGGTGTTGCGCTTCGAAATGCCGGATGGCACCCCGCTTGACTACAAGCCTGACCCGAAGCTGCCAGCAGGGCGAGCATGGATCACGCAGCAGCCCGCGTTCAGCGCCAACACTTTACGGGACAACCCTGATTACGCCGAGGTGGTTAGTAACTACCGCAGTCAGGCGACCCTCTCCGCGCCCATCACTGCCGGAGAGAGACGGTTGGGCGTTCTCTCCGCCTACTCGCCCCGCGCCCCCATCTTCGCCGAGGACGACCTGGAACTGGTCAAGCTCCTCGCCGATCAGGCCGCCGTCATTCTGGAAAGCCGCGCCCTCATAGATGAGGCGGCGCGCGTGCGGGGCCGCGAGGAGGCGGCGCGCCTGAAGGACGATTTCCTCTCGGCGGCGGCCCACGACCTGAAGACGCCGCTGACGACGCTGGTCGCGCAGACGCAGCTCATGCTGCGCCGCGCCACGCGCATGCCTGACGCCCCGGCAGATGTGGCGGCCCTGCAACGGATGGAGCGCGAGGCGATTCGGCTCAAGAATCTCGTGCTGGAGCTACTCGACGCCTCCCGCGCCGAGCAGGGGCGGCTCGTCGGCACGCGTGAGCGGGTTGACCTGGCCGCGCTGGCGCAACAAGTCGGTCAGCGGCACGATTCGCGGCGACACCCCTACCAACTTGAAACCAATGGGGCCGCTGTCGTCGGGGAGTGGGACCGCACGCGCATCGAACAGCTACTGGAAAATCTCGTGGAGAACGCCGTCAAGTACAGCCCTGAGGGTGGGCCGATTGAGGTGAAGGTCTGGCCGAATGAAGATGGCCGGATGGCGTGCCTGACGGTGAGTGATAGCGGCATTGGCATCCCGGCAACCGACGTGCCCCACCTCTTCGACCGCTTCTACCGGGGCGGAAACGTGGATGACCGCCAGTTCGCGGGGATGGGGCTGGGCCTCTTCATCTGTCAGGGCATCGCGGAGCAGCACGGCGGGCGAATCTGGGCCAGCAGTAACCCGAACCAGGGGAGTACCTTCCACGTTGAATTACCCCTTTCTGCCAACGGAGGCGAGCATGGGGGCTGATGGGCCTATCCTCATCATAGACGACGATCCTTCTATCCTCGAAACCGTCGCGGAAATCCTTAAATTCGAGGGCTACCCTGTCGAGACGGCCAGCAACGGCCTCGAAGGGCTGCTCGTGCTTGAACACACGGAACCCTCGCTCATCCTCCTGGATATGCGAATGCCCATCCTCGACGGGTGGGGCTTCGCGCGGGCCTTGCAGGAGCGGGGCATCAAGCTGCCCATCCTCGTCATGACTGCCGCGCAGGATGCCTTCCGGTGGTCGCAGGAGATCGAGGCGGAAGGGTTCCTGGCGAAACCCTTTGACATCTTCGACCTTCTGAATGCCGTCGAACGTTTCAGCGCCTGAGCCTGGACTCTGGCCCCTGCGACAGCAAAAGACCCCTTCCATAGTGTGGAAGGGGTCTTCTCGTCTTGAGCCGCCTCTTTATACCGCCGTCAATTCGTCGGGGTCGTTCTCCGTCAGGTTGCGGTGGGCCGTGCCCAGCGTTTCGGCTGGGTAGTGGCGGGCATGTTTCGCGCCCACCGACTCGAAGATTCGCAGTACCTCCGGCCCCTGCTCCTCGCTGTCCAACTGCACGATGATAGCCGTCTCGCCCGGCGCAAGCCCCGGGTCCTGTTGCGTGTCACCGGGCGCGTCGGGGCTTTCCTTCCCGAAGAACTGGATGGCCTGGGTCCGCTCGAAGGTCATCTGCTGTAGCTGCGCCAGCGCCCGCTCACCGCTCGCCTGGTCGGGGAAGTGGGCCGTCACGACAGATGGATACTGCTGCACGCTGGTGTCCGTGAGGTCAGCCTCTTGCTCA
Organism: Ardenticatenaceae bacterium; assembly: GCA_036386615.1. GTDB lineage: Bacteria > Chloroflexota > Anaerolineae > Ardenticatenales > Ardenticatenaceae > DASVVH01. The sequence continues at coordinate 13,383 of DASVVH010000213.1, read as the reverse complement.
CCACGCGTGGGCTTGTATTCGGGCGGTGGCTGGTCCGTCTCCACCAGTACCTCACCTGCTTCCATCTGGTGAACTCGCACTTCGCCTTGCAGCCATCCCTGTTTCTGCGGGTCTTCATGCGCCGCCGCAGCCAGACTGGCGAGGTTCGTCCCCTCGTCGCCCTCGTTGCTGGTTCTGTCCGTCACATCTGACATGACCGTGCCTCCTCTCGGATGGTCGCCACTACACAATGGTGGGTCTTGTGCCTAGTTTAACACGGAAATCGCTTGCAGGATATGTGCCCACGTCTCTGAAAAGGACGACGACCGACGGACGACCGACGACCGTTAACGACTTGCGGATAACGGCATAACGCACCAACAGTAGGCGCTTGAGGCGAGGACGCAAGGACGCAAAGGGAATTGTTTGAAGAACGAAATAATGCTTTGTGGCCGTACTCGCCTCAAGCGCCTACCGTTGGCTGTGTTCTTTGTGTCTTTGTGGTGAAAATCCGTTATCCCGCATCTCACATCTCGCATCCGTTCACCCTTCGTCAGCCGAGCCATTTTCGGGATTGCGCGTTGCATTCTATTATCCTCTGGCGATACGAAAGGTTCGATTTATGCCCCATCTTCTCGACGTTGCCCTCTCCGCCACACAATTAAAACGGGTGCCGCGCTCTGGCTGGCAGATGCGCGGCGCTCCCCTCGGCGGGCAGGCCGAGAACGTCGCCGCGCACAGCTACGGCGTCGTCTTTCTCACGATGCTCCTCCTCGACCTCGACCCGCGCCCCCTGGACAAACTCGCCGCCCTGCGTCTCGCTACCCTGCACGACCTCGCGGAGAGCCTCGTTGGCGACCTGCCCGCACCCCTGAGCCGCTTTCTGCCGACGGAGTACAAGCACGCGGCGGAGCGGGCGGCGATGGAAGCGATTGTGGCGGATTTCCCGCTTGCCGCCGACTATCTAGCCTCCTGGGAGGCTTACAACGACGGCACGAGCGACGAGGCCCGACTGGTCAAGGAGGCCGACAGGCTCGACATGATGCTTCAGGCGTTCCACTACGAGCAGGCGGGACAGCGCAACCTCAACGAGTTCTGGGAGAGCGTCACCCTCGCCTCCTTCGAGACGGAGGCGGCCCGCGCCCTCTTTGGCGAACTGCTGGTCCGCCGCGCGGCGCTCCTATAACGCCAGCCACCGGGGGTTGCGCCGCGAACGGCATGCGGCTCCACCCCGGCTACCACTTTCGCCACTCCCCTCCGGGGAGTTCACGTCATACCCCCTTTGCGTCCTTGCGCCTTCGCCTGGAGCGCCTACTGTTGGTGCGTTATGCCGTTTTCCGTAAGCCGTTAGCGGTCGTCGGTCGTCGGTCGTCGGTCGTCGTCCGTCGGTCGTCGCTATCTGGAATAGCAATTGCTTGGAGGCGGCGCGACACCTCACGATTCAGGATGAGAGCGATGCAAGCACGGCTGGCCCTCGCGTGGCCGACCACATGGGAAGAGTACGCCCTGCTCGATTCGGGCGACGGGTCGCGGCTGGAACGCTTCGGCCCCTATACCGTTGCCCGCCCGGAGCCGCACGCCCTCTGGCGGCGCGCCTTGCCGGAGCGCGAGTGGCAGAAGGCGCACGCCCGCTTCGAGCGCTTCAGCGACCTGCCGGAAGGGCAGGGCCAGTGGCTCAAGGAGCGGCCTATCGAAGAACCCTGGACGATGCGCTATGGCGACCTGCGGTTCCATGCCCGCCTGACGCCTTTCAAGCACACGGGCCTCTTCCCGGAGCAGGCGGTGAACTGGGAGTGGTGCGCCGACCTCATCCGGCGGCGCGGCACCCCGCGCGTGCTCAACCTCTTCGGCTACACGGGCCTCGCCACGCTCTCGGCGGCGGCGGCGGGCGCGCAGGTGACGCACGTAGACGCCTCCCGCCCGGCGATGACGTGGGCGCGCGAGAACCAGCGCCTCTCCAACCTGGACGATAAGCCGATTCGCTGGCTCATCGAGGACGCAATGAAATTCGTCAGGCGCGAGGTGCGGCGCGGCTCCCAGTACGATGGCGTTATCCTCGACCCCCCGGCCTTCGGGCGCGGGCCGAAGGGCGAAATCTGGCGCTTCAGCGAGGCCACGCCGGAAATTCTGGCTGAAGTGGCGAAGATTCTCACTCCCCGCCCCCTCTTCGTGCTCATCAACGCCTACGCTGTTTCGGATAGCGCCACCGTGCTCTACAACATGCTAGCGGAGATTACGGGGCCGTTCGGCGGCGAGTTGGAGGCGGGCGAGTTGGCCCTGAAGGAGCAGAGCGGCGGGCGGCTCCTCTCGACTTCCATCTTCGCGCGCTGGCGCAGCAGGGATTGAGGAATGGCTAACAAGCAATGGCGGCGCAACCAGGGGCAGGACCGCTATTTCCGGCAGGCGAAGGCCGAGGGCTACCGGGCGCGCTCGGCGTACAAGCTCCAGGAGATAAACGACAAGTACCGCGTTATCCGGTCGGGTGATAGGGTGCTGGACATCGGCGCGGCTCCGGGCAGTTGGAGCCAGGTGACGCGGGAGTTGGTGGGTGACAGGGGCCTCGTGGTCGCGGTGGACCTTCAGGCGATTCAGCCCCTTCCCGGCGTCACCATCATCAAGGGAGACATCCGCGAGGCTGTCGTCCGCGCCCAAATCGAGGAGGCGGCGGGCGCTGACCTCTTCAACACTGTCATCTCCGACATCGCGCCCAGCACGACAGGGGTGCAGGTGACGGACCACGCCCGCTCCGTCGAACTGAGCCTCTTCGCGCTCACCCTCGCCCTGCAACTGCTCCGCAAGGGCGGGAACTTCGTCACCAAGGTCTTCGGGGGTGAGGACTTCGACATGCTGCTTGCCCTCTCGAAACGCTACTTTCGCCGCGTCACCGCCTTCGACCCCGACGCCACGCGCAAGGAGAGCAAGGAGACCTTCATCGTCGCCAATAATCTCTTCGCCCGCGCCACCCTCGACCCCAACTGGGGCCTTCAGGCACTGCTGGAGGTTGAGCCGGAAGCGCTCTGAGGAGGGACGACGACCGACGACTGACGACCGCTAACGACCTACGGTCAACGGCACAACGCAAGGACGCAAAGACGCAAGGGAATTATTTGAAGAACGAAATAATGCTTTGTGGCTGTTCTTTGTGTCCTCTGTGTCTTTGTGGTGAAAATCCGTTATCCCGCATCCCGCATCCCGCATCCCGCATCCCGTATCCCGCCCATGATTACCAGCGCGCAGAACCCACTCATCAAAGAGATTCTACGTTTGAGGCTAGATAAACGGGCGCGGGAGGAGAGCGGCCTCTTCGTGGTCGAGGGTATTCAGGGCGTGGTGGAGGCTGTAGAATCGGGCGCGGCGATAAACGTCATCGTTTATGCCCCAGACTTGCTGACGAGCGAGCTTGCCCTTGACGCGGTTCGCGCGGCGGAGGGGCGCGGGGTGCGCTGCGAGGCTGTTTCGGCCTCGCTCTTTGAAACGCTATCCGAGCGTGACAACCCGGTGGGCCTCCTGGCGCTCGTCGAGCGGCGGCTGCTGGCGCTCGACACCCTGCACCCCGAACCGAGCGGCCTCTATCTAGCCCTGCACGGCGTGAGCGACCCCGGCAACCTCGGCACCATCATCCGCACGATGGACGCCGTTGGTGGCACGGCCATCTTCCTCGTCGGGCAGACGGTGGACCCTTTTCATCCCAGCGCCGTCAAGGCCAGCGCGAGCACCATCTTTTCCATGCCCCTCGTGCCCGTGCCGCAGGTGGAAACGCTGCTCGACTGGTGCCGGGGCGCAGGCGTTGCTGTCGTCGGCACCTCAGACCGGGCCGAGCAGGAGTACTGGGCCGCGAGCTATCCCCAAGCCGTGCTCGTCCTCATGGGGTCCGAGGCGCACGGCCTGCCCCACGACCTCCTCGATGCCCTTCCCCGAACCGTAAGTATCCCCATGCACGGCACTGCCGACTCGCTGAACCTCGGCATAGCGACGGCCCTCCTCCTCTACGAGGTGCGCCGCCAGTGGCGCGCCCTCCCCACCCGATAAGCCTATTCAGGGCGCGAAGTGCGTCTTTCAGCTTTCGTCCAAAAGACGCGCATCAAACGGCATTTCAAACGCCCCTTCTCACACCTTTCAAACGCAGGCTTTGCTACAGTGTCTGCATAAGCTGGTGGTGCCCTTACAACGGCTCCCGCGCCAGCGCTCCCCCCGCGAATGAAAGGATTGAGGATGAACCGTAAATTTCACAGTGGCCTCTTTTTCGGACTCACGCTGCTTCTCGCGCTGCTCGTCTTGCAGGCCCTGGCCGCGCAGGTCATGGCAAGCCCGGCGATACCCACCGGGGGCAACCCACTCTACGTGCCGCTCGTCATGCGCGTGAGCGGTGGGGGGGTGACTACACCGCCTGCGACACCCACCGCCACCGCTACCGCCACCGAGCCGGGGTCAGAGCCTACTGTCACCCCTACCGTTACCGCTACGCCTACGGAAGAACCAACCCCCGAAGCGGCGGTTGCCGACTGGCTCCCCCTGGGAACAGCCGATGCGCCGGAGAATATCAAGGACCCCGCGCTCGCGGTGGACGCTGAAGGTGGGATGCACGTCGTCTACGAGCCTTTCCAAAGCTGGCTCTTTGAGCCGCAGTCCATCTACTACGCCTACTGCGCGGGCGAGTGTGCCAGCCAGGAAGACTTCACCGCGATTGCCCTCCCCGCCGCCAACGAGGACGAGTTCGCCCGCTACGGCAATATCGCGCTCGACCCGCAGGGACGGCCCCGCCTCATGTGGGAGACGCTGGATGGCTTCCGCTACGCCGAGTGTGACGGTGGCTGCACTGACCCCGACAACTGGACCATTACCGTCGCGCCTATCGGGCGCGTGGACGACCTTACTTACGGCTCCAACCGCATGTTTGCGATTGACGCGAGCGGACGCGCCCACCTCGTCTTCAACGACCCCATTCAGGACGGGGAGCATCATGGCACCTTCTACCTCTTCTGCGACGCCGAATGCACCGATACCGGCAACTGGACCGAGGTCAGGGTCTCGAACGACTCGCTGGAGTTCCCCTCGCTCTCCGTCACGAGCGATGGTCGCCCGCGCTTCGCCTTCCAGTTCACCCGCGAAACGCCTGATGGCTGGCGGACCAACTTCGGCTACATGGCCTGCGACGCGAACTGCCAGAACACGGCGAGTTGGAAGCGGGTGCTGCTGCCTGAGATAGCCAGCTCCTACGGCAGCTACTCGCTGCGGCTCACCGCGAACGGCCTGCCCCGCGTCGTACTCTACAGCGGCCCAACCGAGGATTACGAGAGCGAACTGGAGTGGGAGCAGACCTACTACTTCTCCTGCAACAGCAACTGCGCCTCGGCCAGCAACTGGGACTGGTACAATCTGGCTGGCCTGAGCGGGGACAACTTCAAGAGAGTGGCCCTTGCTCTGGACAGCCAGAATCGCCCGCGCTTCATCTATCCAAGCGAGGTCGGGATGGACTATGCCTGGTGTGAAGCCAACTGCGACACTGCGAGCGCCACCTGGTTCAGCCTCCCCATTGACTCTGAAGCGGAACTGGACCAGACGGACCCCCCTCTGCCTAACGATATATGCGAGACCGACCCTCACTGGTCGCTGGGTGACGATGTTTCGCTAGCCCTTGGCCCGGACGGCAACCCCCACATGGTCTACGATGCCGAGAACATCTGCATCACGGACGAGCCAGCGAAGCATACCAATCTCTCCTGGTCGCGCTTCGCCACGCTGGGGCAGCCCTAGAGACCACGCGTAGAACGATAAAGCGCCTGCGGTCCAGTGACCGCAGGCGCTTTGCGTGTAGCCAATTATCTATCCCGGCTATGCCTTCGCGCCCGCGCTGACGGACCAGCCGCCATCCACGATGAGGGTTTGCCCGGTGATGTAGTCGGAGGCGTCGGAGGCGAGGAGGAGGGTGACGCCCGCGAGGTCGCTGGCAACGCCGGGCCGTCCCAGCGGGATAACACTGACGGCGCTGGCGTACAGGTCGGGGTTGGAGAAGACGGCGTTGGTCATGGCGGTCCAGAAGCGGCCCGGCGCGATGGCGTTGACCATGATGTTATCGGCGGCCCACTCGACGGCGAGGGCGCGGGTCATCTGGCGCATACCCCCCTTGCTGATGGCGTAGAGGGCGATGTTGGGCAGGACAATCTCGGAGGAGAGGGAGCTAACGTTGATGATTTTGCCCTTGCCCTGGCGGCGCATGATGGGCGCGGCCTCCTGCGAGGCGAAGAAGGCTCCCTTGAGGTTGACGGCCATGAGGCGGTCCCAGTCCTCTTCGGTGAAGGTGGCGGCGGGCTGGCGGATGTTGATGCCCGCCGCGTTGACGAGGATGTCCAGCCGCCCGTAGTGGTCGGCGACGGTGTGGACCATCTCTCGCACGGCGGGGACGTTGGACACGTCGGTGGGGATAGTTATCACCTCTCGTCCAAGGGCGCGAAGCTGCGCGGCGGCCTCTTCGAGTTCGGAGGGGGTGCGCGCGGCGAGGGCGAGGTTCGCCCCGGCATGAGCGAGGGTGAGGGCCATGCCCGACCCCAGGCCCCGGCTGCCGCCCGTGACGAGCGCGACGCGCCCATCGAGGCGGAGGCTGGGCATCTGCCAGTCGTCATCTGATTTCATGGTGTTCATAGATCAGCAACCTCTAGTAATTATCTTCTTGGCAATGTTTCCATTGCAGCAGACCATTCGTGACGCCATGCAGTTGGAGGAATCAAAGCGTCTGACCATGCTCAACCATGTACTGACTTTGCCCTTAGTCACTTTATGTATCAATATCTAACAAGAAGTTGCTTGCAGTCTACGGCACTTTCAGGGTACAGAGTCAATCAAAGAGGAAGAGATGTCAACCGAAAAGATTGAGAAGCTTCGTAGCTTCCTGCTGGACAATATTGATTCAATGGAGGTTGATAGTTCAGGCGGCCACTATCCAGACTCGCCAGACTTCGACCTCTACGCCCGTGACTACCTCAACTTTGCAGAGCAGGAACTCGCTTTGCACCTAGAAGCAACGAGTGACCAAGCGAGAATACGGCATTTGACTAACTGTGTGACCAATCTCAAGAGGGCTATGGATTGTCAGTTAGATACTTTCTTCTACGCCTATAACCTTTACCAGATATTTCACAAGAAAAACTTGAAGTTTGAAAAGAAACTTGAGTTCCTGAAAGCGTGCGACATATTTAACTCACGGTCTCTAGTACGTTTAAATACTCTCCGCAACTCGATGGAACATTCTTATGAAGTGCCGCAAATAGAGGACATTGAAGTGTACTGTGATTTAGTAGCAGCTTTTATTGCCGTACTACAAAGAGTCATTTCCTCAACCACACGCAGCGAGATGTATATAAATACTGGACTTGGCAAGGATGACACAACCCTCCATTACCGTGATGGATATTTGCAGATTGATTATCGAAAAGAAATACCAGAGATAAGAATCGGCTGGCACAAGTACGCACTCGAATCTCAAGAAGAGGTGAAAGAGGAGATGACTGCCACTATGGATAATCCTGAAGAATTCGCGTTCTTCTTTAAGGTGATTCTTCTTATGCAGGACCTTGACCACTACGCTAGTTATGGATACATATATCAACAGTTAAGCAGTTAAGCAAGTTGAATTAGCATCCTCGTGAGGAACAACTATAGACCTCGGCAGCGAACAATCTATTTTCCCATCTCAATCAGCGTCTGGCCGCGCTCGACGGCTTCCCCCTCGGAGACGAGGACGCGGGCAACGGTGCCGTCGTGCGGCGCGGCGACACGAAGCTCCATCTTCATCGCCTCCATGATGACGAGGGGCTGGCCGCGCTCAACCGTATCGCCGGAGGAGACGAGGACGGCGACAATCTGGCCGGGCATGGAGGCGGCGAGGGTCTCTTCGCCCTCCCCAGCCGAGCCGCGTTTGCGGCGTCGGCGGGCGCGGGTCAGGTGGTGGCTCTCGCCATCGAGCGCGACCCAACGCTCCTCCTCGCGCGTGGCGAGGCGGGCGCGCTGGTAGCGCCCCTCTATCCACAGGTCGAGCGTAGAAGCGTCTATCTCCTGGGCACGCACCTCATAGGTTTGGTCGCCAATGCGGACCTCAAAGCCGCCGGGCCGCTCCGTGACGCGAACGACGTAGCTTTCCTCCCCGTGCTGGTAGCGGAACTCCATAGTTACTCTCCCATCCTGAAGCCATCGGCGAGTTGCCAGGGGTTGTAGGGGTCGCCACTCGCCAGGCGCAGAGGCTCGTCGGCGCGGCGCTGGGCCAGCAGGTCGTGGAGCGCCAGGGCGATGAGCGCGTCGTCCGGCGGCGGGCTGGGTGGTGCCTCCAGGTTGCCCATATGCTGGTCAATGAAGTGGGTGGTCGCCTCGCCGCGCTGGAAGGCGGGGTGGTCGAGCAGGGCACGCAGGAAGGCGAGGTTGGTGGTGAGGCCGAGGAGGGTGTAGTGACCGAGCGCCCACTGCATCCGGCGAATGGCGTCGTCGCGGGTGTCGGCGTGGACGATGACCTTGGAAATCATCGGGTCGTAGTGAATCGTCACCTCGTCGCCCGTCCTCACGCCCGCGTCCACGCGCGCGCCCACAGGCTCGTCGGCCAGCAGGACGGGGCCAGTGGAGGGGAGGAAGTTGTTGGCGGGGTCTTCGGCGTAGACACGGCACTCGATAGCGTGGCCGTGCTGCGCGAGGTCGTCCTGCGTCCAGGGCAGCGGCTCGCCCGCCGCGACGCGCAGTTGCAGTTCCACGAGGTCCAGCCCCGTGACCATCTCCGTGACGGGGTGCTCCACCTGGAGGCGCGTGTTCATCTCCAGAAAGTAGAAGTTGCCCTGCGCGTCCACGATGAACTCGACGGTTCCGGCGTTCCGGTAGTTGACGGCGCGTGCCGCCGCCACCGCCGCCTCGCCCATGCGGGCGCGTAGGGCGGGCGTCACGATGGGGGAGGGTGTCTCCTCGATGACTTTCTGGTGGCGGCGCTGGATGGAGCAGTCGCGCTCGAAGAGGTGAACGGTGTTGCCCTGCGCGTCGGCGAGCACCTGGAACTCGACGTGGCGCGGCTCGGTGACGTACTTTTCGAGGAAAACCGTATCGTCGCCAAAGGCATTGCGCGCCTCGCGCCGGGCCGAGCCGAGCGCGTCCCCTAACTCCGATGGCTGCTCGACGACGCGCATCCCCTTCCCGCCGCCGCCTGCCGCCGCCTTGACGAGCACGGGATAGCCGATGCTCGCGGCGGCATCCGCGAACTCCACTTCGCTTCCCCCCGCCTGGTAGCCCGGCACGACGGGCACGCCTGCCGCCTCCATCAGTGCCCGCGCCGCCGTCTTGGACCCCATCTGCGCGATGGCCTCGGCGTCCGGGCCGATAAAGACCAGCCCGGCCTCGCGCACGGCCTGAGCGAAGTCGGCGTTCTCCGAGAGGAAGCCGTAGCCGGGGTGGATGGCCTGCGCGCCGCGTTCCAGCGCCGCCTCGATGATGCGGTCGCCGCGAAGGTAGCTCTGGGCGGGGGATGCCGGGCCGATGAGGACGGTCTCGTCGGCCTCGCGGGTGTGATAGGCTCCCGCGTCGGCTTCGGAATAGACGGCTACGGTGGCGATGCCGAGGCGGCGGCAGGTCCGCGCAACGCGAACGGCAATCTCGCCACGATTGGCGATGAGGATTTTGTCGAACAAGGTGCTCTCCTGTCACGTCATTGTGCGGAGGGAAGAATAAGGGAAAAAGGAAAAAGGAGAAAGAGGTGCGGGATGCGGGATACGGGATGCGAGATGCGGGATAACGGCGATACGATTTATGGAGGTTCTTTAGCAGTGCTGTGTCATAGTTGCGTGGTCCATTGTAATATATCTCTGCACTGCCTGGAAACTACCTACCGCTACACTGGCCTTTTCCTCTCGCCAGTACTGGCCGTTACTGGCCTATACTGGTCTTGTCCTCTTCAGCCCCACTTCACCCTCGCTCCCTCCCCCTCCTCACCGCCTTAGACACAACCCTGATGAAATTCCCTTGCGTCCTTGCGTCCTTGCGCCTTTGCGTCTTTGCATTATGCCGTTGAGCCGTTGGCGGTCGTCGGTCGTCGGTCGTCGGTCGTTGGTCGTCCTCCGTTCATTCCGCATTCCGCATTCGGCGGGGCTACGCCGAACCGCGTAGGAGGCTCGTAGGTTCACACGGCTTATAACGGTTTTTCCGCTCCATTGTGCGGAGGGGAAAAACCGTCTATCAAGCTGATGTAACACGAACCCGAATCCGGTACTCTTAAGGAAAGTCGAGCACTGTATTGTTCTGATGCTCGCGCTGCTCTTGGAGAGTAGAGGGACCATAGAAATGAACGTGATGGATACGCTAAAAAGAAACTCCTGGCTGGTGATTCTCACCGTCGTCTTCTTCGTGATGATTACGGTTGCACTGGGTATAGCGCTGGGCGGCTTCACGGCGGGGGCAATGGACCGCCAGCCGACGCCGGGGAGCACCGCCATCGTCATCGTCCAGCCTACGATGCTGCTCTCGCCCACGAGCGGCGCGCCGGGCACGACAGTCACGCTTGCGAGCGCGGGGTGGCAATCGGGCGAGACGATACTGGTGCGCCTCGGCGACCCGCAGACGGGCCAGCTTGACGGTGCCGCCGTGCTGATTTTAGAGGCGAACGAGCGCGGCGAGGTCAGCGGCACGTTTGTTTACCCTGTGGAGGAACGATGGACGGCGCTGCCGTCAGCCCTGGTGGTGCTGCAAGCGACATCCGGCAGCGCCACGACCTCTGCGACCTTCCAGGTGGTCAGCGTGGCGGCACCCGTGACGGAGACCCCGAATGTAGATGAGACGCCGACCACCGGAACGACCCCCGAAACAACGGCGACGGCTGAACCGACCACTCCCCCGCCGAGCAGCGAGCCTGCGACGGCGGTTCCGACAGAGGCGGTGCCTGCAACCGTTCCGCCCACCGCGACGCTGCCGGAAGGCGGCGCGGCGGGGCCGGATGATGCCGCTACCCTGACCAGCGACGCCAACGTGCGGCGCGGGCCGGGGACGAGCTACGCCATTATTACCGTCGGCGGGTCGGGCACGGAACTGACCGTGCTCGGCCAGAATAGCGAGGGCGACTGGCTCCAGGTGGCGCTGCCCAACGGCACGATTGGCTGGGTCTCGCGCGCTTTGACGGACTTCACGGGCGCGGCCCCGGTGGTCGCCACGCCCGCGCCGCCCGCCCCCACCAACACACCGCCCGCTCCCGCCGCGACGGCGACAGCCACGCGCCCGAACCCAACAACGACGACCGTACCCGCAGCCGCGACGGCGACGCGGCCCAACCCGACGAACACGCCGAACCCAACACAGACCGCGACGCCCGCGATTACGGCGTGGCGCGGCGAATACTACGGCAACCGCACGCTGGCGGGAGCACCCGCGCTGGTGCGGAACGACAACGAGGTCAACTTCAACTGGGGCACCGTCGCGCCTGCCGCCGGGCTGCCCGCCGATGGCTTCTCCGCCCGTTGGAGCCGTGAGCTAACCTTCGAGGAGGGGCTGTACCGCTTCCGGGGGAGGGTGGACGATGGGATGCGGCTCTACGTGGACGGCGCGCTGGTAATTGACGCCTGGCAGAACGGGCCGAGCCGCGACATGCAGGGCGACGTTCGGCTGACGGCGGGCACGCACAGCGTCCGCGTGGAGTACTACGAGAACGAGGGCACTGCGCAGGTTCGCGCCTGGTGGGAGCGGCTGGCCGCCTACCCCGAATGGAAGGGCGAGTACTGGAACAACCTCTCGCTCTCCGGCACCCCCGCGCTGGTTCGCAATGACACTAACCTCGACTTCAACTGGGGCGGCGGCTCGCCCGCGAGCGCCATTCCCGCCGACAACTTCTCGGCGCGCTGGACGCGCAGCCTCCACTTCGACGGCGGCAGCTATCGCTTCACCGTCGCCGCCGATGACGGGGTTCGCCTCTGGATAGACGATGTGCAGGTGGTCAACGAGTGGTCCGATGGCGGCTCCCGCGACCTCTCGAATGAAGTCGCGCTGACGACGGGCACGCACAGCCTGCGCCTGGAATACTACGAGCGCACGGGTGACGCCCGCGTGCGCCTCGCCTGGGAGAAGCTGGCCGGGCCAACCATCCGCGAGTGGAAGGGCGAGTACTGGACGAACGGGAACCTGAGCGGCAGCCCCGCGCTGGTGCGGAACGACAGGGAGATTAACTTCAACTGGGGCACCAACGCACCGGCGGCGGGCCTACCTGCCGATGGCTTCTCGGCACGCTGGACGCGAGAACTCTCCTTCGCGCCGGGCACCTACCGCCTCACCCTACACGGCGACGACGGCTTCTGGCTCTTCGTGGACGACCGTGAAGTGCTCAAGCGCTGGTTCAACAGCGAGAACAACTTCGACTACGTGGACCTGTCGCTGAATGGCAATCACAGGATAACAGTCCTATATTACGACCACGTAGGCGACGCGAGAATCAGAATGGGGTGGGAGCTGATGGCGACGCCCACGCCCACCGCGACCAACACGCTCACGCCTACACGGGTTCCATCCACCAGCACGCCAACCCGCGTGCCGCCGACGAACACACCAACCAACACACCTGTGCCGCCAACCAATACGCCGACCAGCACGCCCGTGCCGCCGACGAGCACGCCGACCAGCACGCCGACGAGCACGCCTATACCACCTACGAGCACGCCCACGCAGGTGCCACCCACCGCGACGCCGACCAGCACGGTCGCGCCGCAACCAGCAGGCGCGCGGCTCAACGAACTGCTGACCGTCGTGGGCGCGAACGACTGGAACAAGGACGGTGTTGTGGACCAGGGCGACCAGTGGCTCGAACTGCACAACGCAGGCACATCCAACGTGAATCTGAACGGCTGGGCACTGCGAGTGGGCGCGAACGGGCCAATCTACCGCTTCACGCAGGGCACGAACCTGAAGCGCGGCGAGTTCCTGGTCCTCTATGGCAAGCAGACGGGGCTGGTGCTGAGCGATACGGGCGGCACGCTATCCCTGCTGAATGCAGCCGGGGCTGTTGTGGACACCGTTACTTACCCGGTGCTCAATGCCAACGTCACCTACAACCGCAACCAGGCAGGTGGATGGGCAGGGGGAAGCCCCAGCCCGAACGCGCCCAACACCGCGCTCGTTCCCGCCGGACCCCTGCCGGGCGAACCGCTACCGGAGTAAACCTCGGACGCGGCGCAGCGAGACCATCTACAAGGGGCAAAATAAACGAGGCGACTTCTGCTTCTCGGCAAAGCAGAAGTCGCCTCGTTCCCGGTCCTCATTATTTTTGGAGGGCGTTTCCCAGGGCTAAGTGTCTGACATGGGTTTCCTTGCTATGGCTCCCAGCGCTGCGTGCTTTCGCCGTAAAGATGGCAGCCATAATATTCCGTCGCTCGCAACAGGGGATAGCGCCGGAAATCAATGTAGGGT
>DASVVH010000212.1:0-4273 GCA_036386615.1 Ardenticatenaceae bacterium | reverse complement strand
CTTGCCCAAGGTACAGATAGATGAGTTCGATAGTCACCAAAGCCGTTACCAAAGCATATCCAGGCATGGAACGCCCGGCAGTGGACCACGTTAGCTTTGAGGTCGAGGAGGGCGAGTTCGTGGTGCTCCTCGGCCCGTCGGGATGCGGCAAGACGACGCTTCTGAAGATGGTCAACCGCCTGTACGAGCCAACGTCGGGGCAGATTTTCGTGGAGGGGATGGAGATTCACGACATCCCCGCGACGGAGTTGCGGCGGCGCATCGGCTACGTCATCCAGGCGACGGGCCTCTTCCCGCACATGAGCATCGAGGAGAACATCGCCACCGTGCCGAAGCTGCTGGGGTGGAGCAAAGAGCGATGGAGTGCCCGCGTGGACGAACTGCTCAAGCTGGTGGGCCTTCCTGTTTCGTATCGCGCGCGCTACCCCGCGCAGCTTTCGGGTGGGGAGCAGCAGCGCGTGGGCATCGCCCGCGCCCTCGCCGCCGACCCCCGCCTGCTGCTGATGGACGAGCCGTTCGGCGCGATTGATGCCATCACGCGGGCGCGGTTGCAGCAGGAGCTACGCTCGATTCAGCAGCGCCTTCGCAAGACGATTCTCTTCGTGACTCACGACGTGGAGGAGGCGCTGCTGCTGGCCGACCGCATTCTGGTGATGCGCGACGGGGGTGTGGTGCAGTACGCGCCACCGCTCGAACTGGTGACGCAGCCCGCCGACGAGTTCGTCTCGGAGTTGATAGGCGCTAACGATATATTCCGCCAACTATCGCTGCTCCGCACGGATCAGGCGCTGGCACCGTTGGCAAACGGCGCTTTACCCACCGAGACGATTTCCTGCAACGACAACCTGCGGAACGCGCTCTCCCGGATGCTCCGCACGGGGCAACGGCGGCTGACGGTTGTCAATGCAGATGGACAGCCAGTCGGCGTGCTGGATTATGAGCAGGTGCGGCAGGCGGTGCGCGTGGAAGGACTATTTCCCGATGCAATACCTACTTCGTAACCCGGAACGGGTGTGGATGCTCTTTCTGGAGCACCTTCGCCTGACGGGGACGACGCTGCTCATCGCGCTAGTGCTTGCGTTGCCCATCGCGCTCTTCATCACGCGGCAGAAGCGGCTACAGGGTCCGGTGCTGGGGCTTCTCTCCATTCTGTATACGATTCCCAGCCTCGCGCTCTTCGTCCTGCTCATCCCCCCGTTCGGGCTGGGCTTTCGCAACGCGGTGGTGGCGCTGGTCATCTACGCGCAGGTGATTCTGGTCCGCAACATCGTGGCGGGGTTGGAGAGCGTGCCGAGTTCGGTCATCGAGGCGGCGCGCGGCATGGGAATGAATAGCTGGCAGATTTTCTACAAGATAGAGCTGCCCCTCGCGCTGCCCGTGATTCTGGCAGGGCTGCGCGTGGCGACGCTCTCTACAGTCGGCATCGGCACGATTGCCGCCTACGTGGGGGCGGGTGGGCTGGGCCGCCTGCTCTTCGATGGTGTGCAGCAGGGCAGGCCCGACCGCATCGTCGCAGGCGCAATTGCCGTCTCCGTGCTCGCCATCGCCATCAATACGCTTTTGCGCTTCTTGGAGACACGAGCCACGCAAGCGATGCATCTGGAACGGTAGTGACTAAAACAAGTTGTGGTTCGTAAGCAAGAGGGGCGACCTGTTATAGGCCGCCCCTCTTGTTTCTGGCAGGCTAGCCCTGGAGGTATTCGGTTGGCGGGGTCTCTTCGGGCGTGCCGGATTCGCGCTTCGGACCTTCCACCTCTCGCAGGTGCTCGACGCGGTTGTGAAAGTGGAGCCGCCACACCTCGCGGCTCGGAAGCTCGACGTACTCGAAGTGGCTGATGGCGGTGTTGTGCATCCACGCCTCGGCGCGCCGCCAGGGGCCAATGTTGAAGATGTGGTCGAAGGTGGCATCGAGAACGCCGCCGTGACAGACGGCGACAACGATCTGGCCTCGGTGGCGCTCGACTAGCTCCTGGATGAAGGCACCGATGCGGATACGAAAATGCATGTAGCTCTCGCCCCCTTCCACCTTCGGGGTGATGGAAGAAAACGGGCGCTCGCTGCCCCAGAACTCGGAGTACTCCTTGGGGAGGTTGTCGTTCGGCCAGGGGGTGTGATCCAGGCGGTTGTTGCCCATCTCGCGGAGGCGGTCATCAAAGCGGATGTCGGCATTGTAGGCTTGCGCGAGAGGCGCGACGGTCTCGCGGGCGCGCTTCATAGTGCTGGCATAGATAACGTCTATCTGCGGGAGAGCAGTGGGCAGCCATCCGGCCAGCGCCGCCGCCTGCTGTTGGCCCAAATCCGTAAGCCCCTCGTCCGTGTTGCCATTGGCCCAATCTTTGAGGTTCACGTAGCTCTGCCCGTGACGAATCATGTACAGGTGCATGGTCTTTCCTTTGGTTGCGCTATCGGTTCAGCGCACAAGGTAGCAAAAAAGGGGCCGGGATGCGAGATGCGAGATGCGGGATGTGAGATGTGAGATGTGAGATGTGAGATAACGGCTAACGGATTTTCACCACAGAGGCACAGAGAACACAACCAACGGTAGGCGCTTTAGGCGAGAACGGCCACAAAGAGTATGCTCGTTCTTCTAATACCAATTGAACATAGAGGTGGCACAAAACGGGTGGTCAGAGGGGACAAGAACTCTCCGGAGGGGAGTGGCGAAACTCGTAGCCGGGGGTGGAGCGGAGCGCAACCCTCGGCGGCACCCCAACCAGTTTGCGCCACTTTTACGATGAATTGGTATAATAAATGCCCTTGCGTCTTCGCCTAAAGCGCCTACTGTTGGTGCGCCTCTGCGTTATGCCGTGAATTCGTCGCTGTTAGCGGTCGTCGGTCGTCAGTCGTCGGTCGTCCATTCCGCATTCAGCATTCCGCGTTCCGCATTCGTCAGGCGGTGCGGCGTTCGAGCGTCATGCTGATGCCGTCTTTAGGGCGGAGGGTGATGAGGGGCTGTAACTCGACGGCTTGGCCCGGAACGAGACGCACGCGCCACGCCTGAGCGAGCGCCGCGAGGAGCAGGGTGCCCTCCATCCAGGCGAACGACTCTCCAATGCAAAGGCGCGGCCCACCACCGAAGGGGAAATAAGCGAACTTGGGCCGCTCGGCCTGAGCCTCCGAGGCCCAGCGTTCGGGGTCGAAGCGCTCAGGCTCGTCGTAATAACGGGGGTCGCGGTGCATGACGTACTGGCTCATGAAGACGACGCTGTTGGCCGGAATATGATAGCCGCCAATCTCGAAGTCATTCAGGGCGCGGCGGGCCACGACCCAGGCAGGCGGGTAGAAGCGCATGGACTCAGTGAGGACCATGCGCGTGTAGGGCAACCGCTCCAGGTCGTCCATCGTGGGGAGTCGGCCATTCAGCACGGCGTCCAGTTCGGCGTGCAGCTTCGCCTCCACTTCAGGATGCTGTGACAGGAGGTACCACGTCCAGGTCATAGCATTCGCGGTAGTCTCGTGCCCGGCGAGGAAGAGCGTCATCGCCTCGTCGCGTACCTGCTTGTCCGTCATGCCGCCCGTGTCGCCCTCCTCGTCCTGCGCGAGGAGCAGCATGGAGAGAAGGTCCCCCCGGTCCTCGCCACTGGCGCGGCGCTCGTTGATGATACGGTAGACCGTCGCATTAAGGCGTTCCAGCGAGTCCTGTAGCCGCCGCATCGCGGGAATGGGCATCCGCTCGATGGCCTCCGAGAATGGGAGCATCAGGCGCGGGAAGTAGGCCATCGCCGTGTCCATCGCCTGCCCAATCTCGTCGGCCTCGTTCTCTACATCGGCGTCGAAGAGGGTCTTGCCCACGATAGCGAGAGTGAGGCGCATCATCTCGTGCGACATATCCACCGCCGCGCCCGGTTCCAGCGTCGCCCAGCGCTCCGAGGTTCGAGCCGCGTGGTCGGTCATCACGTCGGCGTAGGCGGCGATGCGCTTGCGGTGAAAGGCTGGCTGGACGAGCCGCCGCTGCCGCAGGTGACAGTCACCCTCGCTCGTCCGCAGCCCCTCGCCCAACAGAATCTTGGTCCGCACCAGCCCCCGGCTCTTCACGCAGTTGCGGTGGTTGGTGACGAGCACCTCTATTATGTAGTCGGGATGGTTGAGCAGGTAGGCGTGGACGTTGGCGATTCTGAAGTGAACCACGTCGCCGTAGGTGCGGGCGAGGTGCGCCAGGAAGCCCGCGCGGTCCCGGTTCATGTCGAGCATGTTGCCCAGAAAGGGCAGCCCTCTGGGACCGGGCACGGCTTGACGCGAGCCGCGCTGGCGGGTCGTTGGCGGGGTGGTGGTA
>DASVVH010000211.1:0-3866 GCA_036386615.1 Ardenticatenaceae bacterium | reverse complement strand
GGTTCTGTCTCTTCGAGCATGGCGGGTTCTCCTGTCGTCTCAGCCGGAATCTCCTCGGTCACTGCGTCATCGTCACCCATCTCGCCAAAGGCCAACATCTCCTCCTCGCCCTCTTCAACTTCGGGGAAGAGCGGGGGTGCCTCCTCGCCCGTCACCGCCGTATAGAGACCATTGAGGGCCTTGCGGTTGATGACGGAATTGATAATGTCGGAAAGCTGCTCCGGCTCCTGGCGTATGCGCTGGCGGAGTTCGGCGGCATTGGGACCGTAGGGGCCAAGCACGAGGTCCAGTTCGCGCTCGATCTCCTCTTCCGTCGCCTGAATCTCGTTGGCCGTCACATACTCCATCAGGGTGAGCGAGCGGCGGACAAACTCCTCGGCGGCGTCCCGCATGTCGTCTTCAATCTCGTCCTGGCTCTTCTGCACGGCGTTCAGGTAGAGGTCCCAGTTAATGCCGTAGCCTTCCACCTGCTGCTTCAGCCGCTCCACGCGGCGCTCAATCTCGTGCTCGACCATCGCCTGCGGATACTCCAACTCCGACTCGTCGGCCAGAGCATCGAGAATAGCTTCCACCGCCTTGTTGAAGGCTTCATCTTTGGCCTGGGCCAGCATGTTCTCGCGGATGCGGGCGCGAAGCTCGTCCACCGTGTTGAAGTCGCCCACGCTCTGGGCGAACTCGTCGTCCAGTTCGGCCTCCTGCTGCCGCTTCAGGTCGAGCAGGGTGGCGCGGTAGAGGACCGTGCGCCCGGCCATGCGCGCTTCCGGGTACCCTTCAGGATAGACCAGGGGGAACTCCTTGATCTGGTTCACCATCATGCCCACGAGATGCGGGGCGATGTCTGGCTCCTCGTCCAGCGCGGCTTCCTCCTCTTCCTCGTCCTCTTCGCGCTCGATGAGCGTGATTTCGAGGCCCTTCTGGTCCGCGACGGTGGTGCCGTCCATCAGGTCGCCGCGCAGGTCCAGAGTGGCGTGGTCGCCGAAGGCGGCAGGGCCGAGGCTCGGTTCCCAGACGCCGCGCTGCTTGCGAAGGTTCTGAATGACCTCTTCCACCTGCTCATCCTCCACGGAAGGCGTGTCAAGGTCCACAGTAACGTCGTCCAGATTGCCGAGCCTGACGCTGGGCATCACGGGAATGACGAAGCGGAAGGTGAGGGGGTCCACGTTTTCGATGTCGGCCTCGACGTGCTGATAGCTGTAGACTCTCGTCTCGCTCTCCTTCACGCCCTGCTCCAGCGCCTCCGGCAGCAGCGTCTCGATGGCCTCTTCCAGAATGGCAGGCTCGCCGACGGTGCGGACGACCATCGCTTCGGGAGCCTTGCCCTTGCGGAAGCCGGGTATATTGACGTGCTGGGCCGCGTGGCGAATGGCTTTCTTCTTCGCCTGCGCCAGTTGAGCCTCGTCTACTTCGATGGTGAGTTGGACCTGGCTGTTGCCAAGCTCTTCTTTTTGAATCTTCAACGTCCTATTTTCCTTTCGTACAGCGAATCGCGGGCGGGCACACCCCCCACGCGGCTGTGAGTATACCAGTTTGAGAGAGGCCCGACAAGAGAGAAACCGAGTTGAACCTGTTCTATGCGCCGCTACCCAATAAAAAGACCCGCGTCCCGCGCAGGCCCTGATGAGGTCCGTCTGATGCATTAGATTGTATTCGTCCTGGCCCCGACTGCCAAACATCTATGACAGGCTAGCCGGGGTGGAGGCGATGTGGGACGGGCTGCGGGTGCCCAGACCAGTAGAGGCCAGTAACGGCCAGTATAGAAAAGAGATGGGCCAGACGAAAGGCCAGTATTCTTAGTATGTATATCTAGAGCAACTAAGCATTTCAATTACAACACGCGGGCCTCGCGTGCAGAGCTTGCGGACAGATTGCCCTCGATGAGTGCGGGCCTACAATAGAGAGAGCAGCCGCAAGAAAGAGAAGAAGTTGATAGAGGAGGAGCAGATGAATTACTCTGAGCAAGCGAAACTGGACGAGGTCGTCTCAAAGGTTCAGGGCGCGATGTCCATAGGCTACCGCGTGAGTACACATGTCGAGGGAGCCTCGTTTCAGTTGGAAGCGGTAGACGAGGTCTACCCCGGACGCAGTGCCCGAACGAGGCTCTATGGCTTTGAGGATTTATCCGGTTCCCTCAACGAACTTGCCGCCCTCTGTGCCGACGAACTGAAAGGGCAGTTGGAGACTGAAAGCCGCTTACCCGGCTGAAACTCAGCCATCCGTCGCTAAAGGCGGCTGGCAGACGACCACACATGGTCCTCTGCCAGCCGCTTCTTGCGTCTGACGCACCTACCCTACAGTGGCGCGAGGTATTTCAGCGATTTTCACGGCGCGATTCCGCGCTTTAGCGGATAACGGTGGCTTCAGGTTCACGTAAAGTATCGAAAGCATCGAAAGCATTTAAAGGAGGGACCGTCATGAAGCCTCGTCTCGCTATCGCTGCATTGATTAGCCTCCTGCTCCTGCTTGCCGCTTGCAGCGGCGGCCCTTCTCCCCTTGACAACGCACCGCCGCCTGACGCGACGGCCTCCCCGACCGAAGCCGTTCTGCTCACACCGGTCCAGGCAGCCACTGAAACGCAGGTTCCAACGGCTACGATGGCACCGACCAATACCCCAGCGCCGACGGAGACAGCTGCACCAACCTCCACCCTGCTCCCGCCGCCAACGGAAACCACCTCCCTTGAGACCACTCCCTCTGCCACCTTGACGCCCGAACCCAGCCCCACGCCGGAGCCAACCCTGCTGCCCGCGCCGCTCTACCTGCTCTCCGGGGAGGAGGGCCAGCAGCAAATTTGGCGGCTGGAACGGGACGGTGAGACGCTGACTCAAGTCACCGACGAGCCGGAGGGCGTCAGGGGGTTTGACGTGTCGCCCGTAGACGGCGCGCTGGTCTATATTACCGGGGACGAGTTGGTCCGTGCAGACGGCTGGGGCGGCGACCGCGTAGTGCTATACGTAGTGCCTCTGCAAGAGGAACCTCCGCCTGACATTCCCGTCGAGCTAACGAACCCCCGCTGGTCGCCTGACGGAAGCCAGATAGCGTTCGGCCTGCTTGGCCTCAACCTCCTGAACGCAGCGACAGGAGAAGAGCGGCGGGTATTAACGAACGCCACCTGGGCTGAGTTACTGGAGACAGGCCGCGCCGGGCCGCATGAGTTTTATACACCTGAGATGTGGTCGCCCGACGGCAGCCAGATACTGGTGTGGGTTGCCTATTTTCAGGAGGGAGGGCGCTACGCGCTTGTCAATCTCGCGGACAACAGCATTACTGATTTCGGAACGCCCACTGGCGGAGATTGCTGCCACTTCGCGTGGGGACGTGATGGCTTTCTGTACGTCGCCAATGACGGCACACTGTACTGGCGCGGCGGGTTGTGGCGGGTAGACCCCGCGACGGGCGGGACCGCGACCCTACTCCAGATGCAAGAGGGTAACATGGGTACTCTGGATGCCACCGCGCAGGTCACTCACCCGCGCCTATCAGAAGATGGCTACCTCTATGCGTGGAAGTGGGCGCTGGGAGAGAGCTTACCTGAGCTTCAGATTGGGGAAAGTCCACAGCAGCCTGGAATGGCTCTACAACGTGTGCCACTGGAGCAGGCAGGCGATAACGCAGCTTGGGAGATGGTGCATTCCGAACTGATCTTTGCGCCTTTCGAGGCACACTGGGGTCAAGAAGGTGAAGGTGCTGTAATATGGGCGCATAACCCACCGAACTTCAGCCTGGCGGGCGGCGAGTTGCGCTGGATTCCAGCCAGTGACGAACCATCCGTGTTGTTGCCCATTGAGGGCCACGAGCTTCGTTGGGGCCATGAGCAGAGATAAAAGCCTCGTACCATCGAGCCTTATTGCACAGCTCCCCTTACTGCG
>DASVVH010000210.1:0-5406 GCA_036386615.1 Ardenticatenaceae bacterium | reverse complement strand
GAGACTCCGGCGGCCTGTGCAACGTCCTTGATGCTGACCTTGTCCATTGGTGCTCGCGTGGGGTGGCCCAAGTGCTTGTAAAGGCGAAGTTAAACGTTTAACCTATTCCTGGCAATTATAAAAAGAGTTGTACCTAAAAGTCAAGAGGCAATTCCAGATGGGAGTACGCTCACTAGGTCGGGTGGCTCGTTCAAGATCGACTATCCGCTTGAACTAGAGAACCAATACCTCTCGCACTCCTTTGTCGAGTCGCCCGACATGATGAACATCTACAACGGAAATGTGGTGCTGGACGCCAGCGGCGAGGCCGTCGTCGACATGCCCGCCTACTCCCAGGCGACCAATCGCGACTTCCGCTCTCAGCTAACCCCGATTGGTGGCTTCGCCCCACTTTACATTGCTCAGAAGATCGGGAACAACCAGTTCAGGATTGCGGGTGGCATGCGGGCTGGAAGTCTCGCGGCAGGTGACAGGCATCCGCAAGACGCCTGGGCCAACGAGAACCAAACTCAGGTCAAGGAGCCTGAGCCAGAAGACTAACGTGGCACCTACCTCTATCTTGAAGGCCGTGGGAAGCCGAAGAGCCGGGGGTGAACTGCGAGGAGCAGCAGCGTTGCGCGAGATGCAGGCCGCCGCGCCGCCTGTACCGGAGGAAGCACCTGGACAGTAGCAGCAACGCGGTAGCATAGGACGAGGCGGGCGGTGTGCCCGCCTCGTCTGCTTTTCAGATGTCTGTCAAGACGCGCTTTGGGTATGAGGTGCAACCAGAGCAGTGCGAAGGCGTACGCTGGCGTGGCTGGGGGCGGTTCTAGGGCACGTTGAGGCCGTCAAAGACGACGGTATTCCCGCTGGAATTCGTGTTCCTGGTGCCCAACACTTCTAGCCTGATGCTGTGCGCTCCTGCACTCAAGTTACCCACTGTTATGGGAACCTGCCGCTCGCGTACCGGGCTGTACAGGTCCACAATCCTCTTCCGAACGCCATCCACGTACACTGCGACCTGCCCGAAATGGGGTCCCCGCTGCGTGAGGAAGGTAAACTGTGACCCCCGGATGGTAGAGGTGATGGATGCGCCCGCACGCGTGGCCGCGCGGTAGCTGCCCCCGTAGTCATTGGACCCTGGGTAGCCCGCCCAATCACTATAGCTCACTGCCGGAGCCTCGTCATCAATCGGAATCGAGTCCACGCGGAAGCCATCTACCCGCACGTCAGTCCCGGTCGAGGCGGGGTGCTTCCGCCCGCGCACGATGACGGTGATGGTATGCACCCGGAGGGGCAGGCCAGTATAGACCTGGCTCACCTGCGCCTGCGGCGCGCTGGCATACAGGTCCAGAATGCCATAATCCACACCGTCAATGTAGACGCGGGCCTGCCCCTGGTCTGGGCCGCGATAGGTGAGGAAAGCCAGCGAGGTGGCCGCCTGCGTGGCCCGGTAAGTGACGCTCTCGCCAGTGGCGGTGGCGAAGTGATAGGCCCCACCGGAGGCGCTCGCCTCGCGCGTGACCGTCCACCCGTTGTAGCGGATGCGTGCATCCCCGTCATCCATCGTTTGCGACTCGTCGAGTTGATTGAGGTAGGCTACCAACCGATTCAGATCGAGCGAACTCAGGCTGGAGGTAACGCCGTGCAGGTTCTGCGGGTTGCTTTGCGTAAAGACTGCACGCAGGCTAGCCGCCGAACCGTCGTGCAGGTAGGGTGCCGTCTCCCAAAGGCTCTGCAAGGTGGGCGTGTCCAGCCCGGTGAGCGGCTGGCCCAGCCGTTGGCCTGACGAGGGGCGCAAAGTGCCTACGTCGTGCAGGAGGCCAAGGGCACTGTCGGTGTACTCCGGCCCGGCGTGGCAGGTGTCACAGCCGAGGCGGTTGAAAAGCCGCTGCCCGGCAAGGCCGACCGGCGTCAGGAAGCCGTCGGGTCGGCGGTGGGGGCTGGGACTCACCTGCGAGAGCGACCGCAGGTAAGCCGCCAGCGCATCCAACTCCGCGCTGGAGCCTGCCTTGGGGTCGCCGAGGGGCGTGTTGCGGCTCCCCAAGCCGAATACCTCGTCCGCCATAAACCCACTGCCACCAAAGGCCCCTCGGATATCGTGCTCGAAATCCTGCACCTCGTCGAAATTCCCGCTCCAGTGCAGCGGCCCCTGCTCGGTACCCCCGTGGCCGATGAGCGAGGTGGTGTTGCGTAGCCCTTCGCCCCGATCCGTGAAATCCCAGACACGCCCGTCTTGCCCGCCATCGAGGTGACAACTCGCACACGAGATATACCCGTCACGGTTCATGCGCGGGTCGGCGGCATTGTAGAAGAGCTGCTTGCCTGCCAGTACCTGCGCCGGGAGTGCCTCCCGATCCACCGTACTGACCGTTGTGATGTGACGGGCCTGGTTGTCGGTTGCTCCTAGCACGCCGGTCACATCGTAGATTGCGATGGAGCGCGACATGAAGTTTTGCACGAAGAGGAATCCCTCTGCGCTGACCATCAGGCCCTGCGGTGCCAGGCCCACGTTCGGAATCGAGGTCACCAGTTGGCGATTGTAGGCGTCAAAGACCTCGATGCTGTTGGAGCCTTGCGTTGCCACGAAGAGATAGTCACCGAGCGGGCTGAACGCCACGGCGACCGCCATGTCCCGGTCGTTCAGGTCCAGCCGCGCGCCGAGCACTTCTCGATTCGTCGTCAGGTCTACCTGCGAGACGATTGTTCGCACCGTACTCTCGAAAGTGAGCGGCTGCCCGTCCCGCCACAGCCCGCGCACCGTGTTGTCTTTCTTCGACGGAATCCAGAGCTGCCGACCATCGGGCGAGATTGTTAGTGACGACAGGTAGTTGGGGAGGCCGCGCCCGCTGGCCTCAGTGTCTGGTCCGGGGTCCAGCCCCAGGCGGAGGGGGCGGACGACCTGGAAAGTCGCACCGTTCACCTCCGTGACCTCGCCGTACCCATCGCTTGAGATAAAGCGGCTCACGAAGATGCGCTGCGAATCCCCCGAGATGGCAATCCCCCTGGGCGTGGGACCGACGAACAGATCACCCACGATTTGATAGGTCGCGGGGTCGATTTTCAAGAGGCGGCCCGTCGCCTGGAGGGTCACGTAGGCCGCGCTACCATTGGGGCTAAAGGCAACGCCGTAAGGCTGGGAGCCGCGGGGCAGCAGAATTGTGGTACGCAGCCTGCCCGCGTTCTCCAGAACGCTGATGGTGCCACTGCCCTGGTTGGCGACCCATATGTCGCCTGTGGGCGCGACGGCGACGGTGCGCGGGTTATCCCCGACGCGTCTCTCCGTGACAGTGGAGTACAATGGACCATACACGAGCCTTAAGGAATCGTTGTCCGGGTTCACGGCCCAGATATACCCCGTGCCGGGCGCGTAGGTAATAGTCGTGGAATGTGCCGGGGGGGTCGCGGTCGGGGGATAATAGATGGTCTGCGTGAAGGAGCAGACGTCGGCCTGCCCCTCGTTTGTTACCGTGAGCCGCACCGCATAGTGTCCCGGCGCGGAATAAGTGTGCGAGGTTCCAGGGTCGGCTGAAGGCACTGAGCCACTTCCATCCCCAAAGTCCCAGGCGTACCTTAAGGCACCGGACCCCGTAGCACTGGCGGTGAAGGCTACGCTTGCGCCCACCTGTGCAGGCTCGGTGCGCCCAGTGGAGCAGCGCACGGTCATATCAGTGGCGCTACGGGTGGTGAAGCGGCTTACGAACGCGGTGGGTACCGGGTTGCCCGCGTAATCGCGGATGCCGCCTGCTGGAACAAGCACCTCGTACGTGGTTCCGGGTTGGAGGGGTTCATCCGGCGAGAAGTTGACGATGCCGGTCTGGTGGCTGGTCTTTCCCGAAACGGGAGGCCCACCGAGCGGTCGGACAACGAGCGTATCCGTCGTCACGCTACGCAGATCAATCTGGTCCGTGAACGAGAGGCCGAGGCGCGTAGTGAGCGCCTGGTCTGTGCTGCCATCTGCGGGCACAACCATGTTGACCGTAGGCCCCTGGCGGTCCTGTTCGGCTTGATGGGGGATGAGAAAGCTCCCATTACCATGGTCATCGCTCACGACCACGAGGTTGCCCACCACGCTCGCAAAATCCTCGTCCCGGTTCGCCAGCCCGGAGGTTCCGGTCGCGACGGAGGCAGTGCCATCGTAACGGAGGTCAACCTTTGCATAATGAGTCGAGGCTCCGACATGGGCGAAGCCGTCCTGAAAGGTGAGATACCCTACGGTGCTGGGCAGAGGCACCGAACGGACGGGGCGGAACTGGCTAGGGTCTGTGATGTCGTGGAGATGCAACTGTCGGTCGGCTCCCGCGCCCAGAATCTGATTGCCGTTTACCAGGATGCTGTAGATAACGGGCGTGCTCATCTCGCTGTGCAACAGAACCGGATTAATGGGGTCGCTGATGTCCAGGGTGGCGTAGCCGCGCTCCGACATATTACTGATGACCAGCAGGTTGCCCACGGCGTAGATGGGGCCGACACGAAAGCCGCCGAGCTGGCTGATGGGAATGGGGTTGGGCCGCCCCGCGCGTTCGACGAGCACCGGCTGCGAGGGGTCGCTTGCGTCCACAATGTAGATGCCGTTGCCGCTTCCTCCCACATAGACGTAGGGGGCCTGCCAGAAGACCCACCAGGCCCCCATCGCGTAGTCGCTTCCGTCCACGCCGGGCAATACCAGCTCGCTCAGCCTCACGGGCCTGGTCACATCGCTCCAGTCCCAGAACTGAAGCCCGGTACTCGTGCCCAACACGACGTATTGGCCCGGATAGCTATAGCTGAAGCCGTAGCCGTGCGCCTCACGGATAGGCCGCGTTTCCGCATCGTCCCGCCGCGCAACCAGACGCGGCGCGCGGGGATTCGAGATGTCGTAGAAGGAGAAGCCGCCCTGTGGGTCGCCGCCCATGGAATAGATGACGGCGAGGTAGCCGTTGTGCATGGCAGCCGTCCCGTGCTGGCGCGGCGCGCCGTTCGTCTCGTTGAGGGTGCTGATGACGTGCATCACCTCGTCGGCCTCGTACTGGAGATTGCCGAGGCCGGGGCCTGAGCGTTCGCTGCTGCTGTGTGCGGCGTGCCCACTGGCAGCTAGCCAGAAGCACGCAAAAAGAAGCGCGAGGAGAAAGAAGCGCGGGGCGTGCATAGCTGCGAAGTATAGATGGCGCGGGGCGTGCAGTCAATGGGCGGCTGATTTGGCACAGCGGGTTCTACTTGAGAGCGTGTTGAGAAATATAAGTGGTTAAAGATGCTCTGTTGCAAAGATAAAGGAGAAATGGTAAATAGAGGTTATGAAAACCGGTAGTCTCCCGCTTATGTGTTGTTGGGAACAGGAACAAGGGTAAGTAGTTCTCGAAAGGTCCAGATATGGTCGGTCAGTCCCGCCGCCATTGCGGGAGAGCGATAAAGCCAGCGGCGCGCACCGTCACAGACTTCAACGCGCAG
>DASVVH010000209.1:0-13275 GCA_036386615.1 Ardenticatenaceae bacterium | reverse complement strand
CCATCGCCGTCCAGGTCCACGACGACCTCGCCGTTTTCGCTGCGAATGACACGGCCCGGCGTCGCGGATGTCGCCCAGAAGCTGGAATCGGCGCAGCCCGTATTGTCGGCGGGCACGAAGTCGAGGGCGGCCCAGCCGGAGAGGTCTCCCCAGCCGCCGTGCGGCCCGCCAGTATAATACCACGTTTCTCCAGAAGACCAGGGTAGACGCAATTCGGGTTGTTCGAGGTCGGCGGGTATGAGGGGTTCGATGGTGCGGGCGAAAGGTTCCCCGAAGAGCTTAACGTAGGTAGCTAGAAAGCCGTCCGCCGCCAGCGCGGAGGACCATGCTTCAGGGTCACTGTTCGCGGCGAAGGCGTTCTGGATGGCTGCGGTTCCAGGGTTCGTGTTCGAGTCCAAAAGCGCGCGAGTGCCATCCTTGAAGCGCAGGGTGAGGTCGCGCCCCGTGTACTTGTTGTAGTAGCCCTCGTTCATGCGGTTGGCGGCCCATGAGAGTTGAAAAAAGAGGCCGGAGCGAAGTGGGTCTTCGAGTCCAAGCGGGTATTCGCGCTCGTCAGGGTCGCGCCGCGTCAGCCAGCCGCTCTGGTATTCGAGCATCGCCAGTAGGGGGCGCGGCCCGACGCTGTAGCGCGTGCTCACCAGTTCTACAATCTCAGGGCCGCTCAACTCCTCGCCCTCGACCTCCTCGCGGTGGGAGGCCAAATAGCCGCCTTTCTGGACGATGAAGGCCCGCATGTTGAAATCCGCGTAGACGGGGCTGAGGACCAGTTCGCTGTCAGGCAAGAGGCGCTGATAGGGGGCGGCAAGTTCGACGACGGTGGGCAGTATCAGCACCTGCCCGACGTAAATCAGATTCGGGTCGGCCATGCCGTTGATTGCCATCAACTCTTCCACCGGAACATCAAAGTGGGCGGCGATATTCCCCATCGTGTCGCCTGGGACAACGGTGTACGACTCCGGCTGGACGTTCTCCGACGAGGCATTGGCAGTCAGCAGGGGGCGGCTGTTCACCCCTGCATCGGCGGGCGGGGCATGGGAGGTAACCTGCGTGACAGAGGAGATGGATTCCAGCGCGGGCGGCTCTGCTTCGGTTGTCGCGGTAGCGGTTGGTTGAGCTAACAGGCTCGGCGGCTCTTCAGCCTGAGTATTAGCTTCTGTCATTGCGAGGCTGGGGTTGCTCGCCTCTTGGATGGCAGAGCCTTCGGTGAACGGTTCGGTGGAGGCTCCGGGGCGCATCGCTCTTAGACCCCAGAAGGCGATGAGCACGCCCAGGAGCACCCAGACAGGAGTGGGCGGCAGGGGGAGCGTGCGAGCCTGAACTCGCTTATTGCGTTTGCGGAGGGGAGTTGTCTCGTCCACGATGGGCATTCTAGCGAGAAGGGGTGCGTCAAACAAATACAGCGCACAATTGGCAACGGGCTTACGCTGACCGGAGTGGCCTCGCTATTCCTATTATACGGCTCCAGGGCGCACTATCAACGGGAAACAAAAAGACCCCACGGGTGTAGGGTCCTCCGGCAGAGTTGGCGCGGCGGGTGACACCGACAGTGTAAGGCACGGTCAGCCTGCGGTGGCGCGGCGCTCGGCTTTTGCCTGCTCCCAGGGAATAATCTCATCCTCGCCGCTCGCTAGTTCTAGGCGGGATTCCAGGGCAGCGAGGTTGTCTTCTAGCTCCTCTAGCTTTTCCAGCAGTGCCCGGTACCGGGCGAACGACATGATGACGACGGCAGGGGTGCCTTCCTGCTCCAGCACGACATCACTGTCCAGCCCAATGGTCGCAGTGTTCATGGGTGCTCCTTTTACTGAATATAGCGATCTAATAGGGTAGGAAAGGAAGGTGTGAGAGTTTCCTAATGAGGCATCATCGGAAAAGACAAAAGGAGCATCGGTCTGATGACCTTTGCTCCTCTATGGATGTCCAGGTGGCGCAGGCTGGATTTGAACCAGCGACCGACGGCTTATGAGTCCGTTGCTCTGCCACTGAGCTACTGCGCCTGGTTGCGGGGGTAGGATTCGAACCTACGACCTCCGGGTTATGAGCCCGACGAGCTACCACTGCTCTACCCCGCGACACTATGAAAAACTACCTGTAAAAGACGAGCCTTGCGGCGAGTTGCGGGGGCAGGATTCGAACCTGCGACCTCCGGGTTATGAGCCCGACGAGCTACCACTGCTCTACCCCGCGTCGAATAGATAGTCATTATAGGCTCGTGGGCTGTTTTGTCAAATCAAGAACCTCGCCCGCTCAGGGGGTGTCAAAGTCGGGGAGGAGGGAAGAGAGGGGAGTAGGCCGGATAGGACTTGAGCCAGTATCGGCCAGTAGAGGCCAGTAACGGCCAGTACTGGCGAACGAAAAGCGGCCAGTATTGTGGCAGATAGTTGCCTTGTAACTATAAATTTAACTTACAAACCGCGGGGCTTTGACACAGCCCCGCCTAGCCAAATCAGGAGAACAGCAAGCTTAGTAACGCGACCAAGTTGTTGTCATAGATGGGTGAAGCCGGGCCGCTGGTGTTACAAATGGTCGAGATGCTCATTGGCTAGCTGCTCGGCCAGCGCCCACTCTTCGGGGGTGTTGGCGTTGAAGAAGGAGCGGAGGGTGGGGTCGAATGGCGCGATTTCGGCGCGCGGCACTTCTCGCACGCGCACCTGAGGAAAGAGGTCCAGAACTTTGCGGTTGCCCGACGCGAGTTGTGCTTCAACGATGGGGAGTATTGCCTGGCTATAGATGGCGTGGAGGGGTTCGGGCAAGCCATTAGCATCTATTACAGGTGCCGTGATCTCCACTGTTGGATCGAGCAAGGCCAGATACCTTAATAAGTGGGAGTTGAGGAAAGGCATGTCGGCGGCTACGACGAGTAGACGAGGGTGGCGGGCGGCAGCGAGGGCGCTGGCGATACCGGCCAATGGCCCCTGCCCTACGGCATCAGGGACGAAGCGGACGCGGCCCTGAAGGAAGCCGTAGGGTTCGGGGTCGTTGGTGGAGACGAGGATGTCGTCGGCGAGCAGTTCAAGCCGTGCCAGCACGCGCTCGATTAGGCGTATTCCCTCAAGTTCGAGGAGCGCCTTGTTCCGGCCCATGCGCGAGGAGGCTCCTCCCGCGAGTATCGCAGCAGAGAGTGCAGGGATGAGAGTCGTCATTCGTCAGGGTAAAACCATCTTCGCCAAGGCTCCTTGTTCACGCCTGCGGGCCTATGATAGAATGGACCCTATGAAACGGAAAGGGATCCACCCGGCATGACACAGGACCTAATACTTGTAGCAGTTGGAGCGGTCATCGGGTTTGTTCTGGGGGTTGTGACGATGTTGGTTCTGCGCGAGCGCCCCTCGGACCGAGTGTGGGAGACGACTGGGGCGGGACGCATGGAGCTTGACGACCTCAGCGAGACAGTGAAACAGAACCAGAACGACGACACGCAGGACCAGCGCAAACTGCCGGAAAGTTTCGTGGAGGCGGCGACGGGACGCGCCACCACTGCTCCCACCGAGAGTTTGAACAACCGGGGCGCGCCTGTCGCCATGTTGATGGCGCAGGGAGGCACGCTGGATGGCCGTTCATGGCTGCTGCGGTACGCGGCGAGTACGACGATTGGCCGCTTTGACGATTGCGACATCGCCATCAATGACAACGGCGTCTCGCGGCTGCACGCCCAGATTACGCACCGCACGGACGCGGCAACGGCCCACGAGTTTGCAATCTTCGATTACTCCTCGACCAACGGGACGATGGTGAACGGTCAGCCCATCAATGCCGTTGCCTCACTTCAGGACGGTGACTCTATCTCCATCGGCAACACGAAGTTTCAATTCCGGCGGGTTCGCCACGAGTGACCGAAGGTAGGCGAAAAGCAGACAGTAGAAAAAGAAGCGCCACAGGTTCGTGGCGCTTCTTTTTAGCCTGGGTACCGGATGTAATACCAATTCATCGCAAAAGTGGCGCAAACTGCTTGGGGTGCCGCCGAGGGTTGCGCTCCGCTCCACCCTCGGCTATTCACCCCAAGCGGTCTGAGCACCGCTTGCGGACCCCGTATGCTTTCGCCACTCCCCTGCGGGGAGTTCTTGTCTCCTCTGACCACCCATTTTGTGCCACCTCTATGTTCAATTGGTATAAAGGAGCGCCTCTCAGTCTGTGGTGGAGTAGAGGAGGTCGAGTTCCGCGACGACTCCGGCCTCTGTGCTGTTGAGTTCCTGCACGAGGGCACACGCCTGACCACTCGTGACCTGCCAAACCTCCCAGTTGGGAATCTCGTCCAGCAGGCGCGCGTCTCTGAGGCTGTTGGTTCGTAGAGCAGCCATGTCGCCCGCCTCTGATGCGCGCACGAGCAGATGATTGGTGACGTGTGGCACATCGCAGTCTGTGGCCGGAGCATAGGAGGCTGCGGCCTCGGCCTGAAGCTGGCCGTTCACGGGATGATTCAAGTACCACACGGCTTCCAAGGCACGACGCGCATTGATGCGGCCCGCGCCAAAGACCGAATCCCGTCCAGGGTCGCCCAAATCGTCAGCGTTGCTCTCAATGATTGCTTCCAGCTCGTCATGGGTGAGGCCGGGGCGCTCACTGAGGAGGAGCGCGGCGAGGCCCGCGACGTGAGGGGCAGCCATAGAGGTGCCTGACTTCCACCCATAGCCTCTATGCTCATCTCCTTCTTGAGAGAGGGAGAGTGGTATGGTACTCCATACCTTCGTTCCGTTGCAGGAAACCCCACCCTCCCTGCCGCCTTGCCCCCCTGGTGCCGCGACATCCACATAGTCTCCCACGTTTGAATAGCATGAGTGAGAATCGTTTATAGTGGTCCCGGCAACGGCTACAACGCCGTCCATCGCACCGGGGTAGCTGGGGGCGTTGTCCTCGTGGAAATAATTGCCTGCCGAGGCGACGACGAGGACCCCTTTTGAACGAGCGTAGGTAATCGCATCCTGAAGTGCCTGAACGCGAGTTCTGCCCCCCAGACTCAGATTGATAATCTGCGCGCCGTTGTCGGCGGCGTACTCGATGGCCTGGGCTATGCCGGATATTGGCCCCGCGCCATCGCGGTTACGCAAGACCTTCAAGGGCAAAATACGCGCACCCCAGGAGACGCCTGTAATCCCTTGACCATTATTGCTGGCAGCCGCAATGATACCCGCAACGTGCGTCCCATGACCGTTGTAGTCGTTAGGGTCGGTTGGGTCATCATCCCTGTCGTCCGTCGGATCGTTGACGAAGTTCCGCCACAAGGCAGGGTCCACGAAGTGCCCAGCGAGGTCGGGGTGGTCGTAATCTACGCCGGAGTCTATGATGGCGATAATGACCTCGCCGCCAGTGGTGATTCTCCATCCGCCGGGGGCATTAATCTGTCTCAACGTCCATTGGCGTTCGGTGAAGAAGAAATCATTGGGATAGATAGGTTCTGTACGGGGCGCTTGAGAGAGAACCTGGGGCAAGTAGATGGTCGAGGAAAGCCCAGCTTCGGCACCCGCCAGACGCAGGCTCCCTCCCATCAGCATAAGCATCAGGAGCCAGAAGCTGAACGGCCTGGAGGTCAGGTAGCTCTGCGTGGGAGATTTAGCTTTCCGCGCGGCGGGACGGTTGTGCGTCGGCATCGTCTGTTATGTCCTCTCACATTCAGACAGCGGCCACGTAGGGCCGCTATGGACAAGCCGAAGGGATTATACTCTAATGGAGGAATGCTATAAAGGTTGGCTTATTATAGACGAAGGCCGAAAGACCAAGGACGAAAAGCAACGGCGCACATGCCGCGTGTGGTACCCCAGTAGTTGTCTAACGTCTACCTGATTTCTCAATAATAGTGATATTCTCGCGGAAGAGCAGGCTCACGCTGGTTGGGGAGATTATGGCACAGAGGAGGCGATTGCGGCAACTTCCAGTGGGGGCCGCGACTCTGATGAGTTGGCACATCGCTTGCTTTATGTCATTGACTCCCGAGTGCAGACCGGCAGGTCATGTAGTCTGGAATCGTCGCTTGACTTTCCACGTACCAACTTGCACCCTTCCCCCCATCTATGCAGATTGGTCGCGCACCTGCGTGTGGCGCGCGGTCTCCCCTAAAGCCACGCTCCAGAGGTACCTATGGCAACAGAATCCCTGTTACAGACTATGCAATTGCAGGCCGCCCCGCCGGATAACATCGTCATCCACGCTCAAGGGCTGACAAAGCAGTTTGGCGACCAGATTGCCGTGCAGGATGTTTCGTTTCAGATTCCGCAGGGGAGCATTTTCGGCTTCATCGGCCCCAGCGGCTCCGGCAAGACGACTACCGTGCGCCTGCTGGCGGGCATTGTGGAGCCGACGGCGGGAGAGATGCGCGTGCTGGGGACCAGCCCTATGAAGTTCACGCAGAGCACGCGCGAGCGCATCGGGTACATGCCACAGCTTTTCGTGCTCTACCCGGAGTTGACGGTGTGGGAGAACATGAACTTCGCCGCGTCGCTCTACGGGATGGGCTTCCGGCGGGGCACGCGACTCAATGAGTTGCTCGACTTCGTGGAGTTGGGCGAGCACAAGGGCAAGCTGGGACGGGATTTGTCGGGTGGAATGCAGCGCCGCCTGAGCCTCGCCTCGACACTGGTCCACGACCCCGATCTGCTGTTCCTGGACGAGCCGACGGCGGGCATTGACCCGGTGCTACGGCGCAAGCTGTGGGACCACTTTGACGCGTTGCAGAACCAGGGGCGCACCATCTTTGTGACGACGCAGTACGTGGGCGAGGCCGCCTATTGCGACTTCGTAGGCGTGATGGCGGAGGGGCGGCTGCTGATGGTGGAGACGCCGGAAGGGCTGCGGCGGCGCGCCTATGGCGGCGAGGTGGTTGACCTTACTCTTAAGGAGCGCATCTCGTTCGAGAGGCACCTACAGCCGCTGCGCCAGTTGCCGTTCGTCGAGAACGGTAAAGTGGTTCGGACAGGCGAGAACAGTGTCCGCCTGATTGTAGACGAGGCGAGTACGGCGATGCTGGAGCTTATCGCGTGGGGCAAGGCCCAAAACATCGAGGTCGAGGCTATTGAGGAGTTTCTGCCGCCATTCGACGATGTGTTCGTGGAGATTGTGAAACGGGAGCCAAGCAATGGGTGATTTCAGCAGGTTTCTGATTCGCACCTCCGCCTTTCTGAGCAAAGAGATTTATGAAATCCTGCGGCAGCCGCGCCTCATTCTGTCGCTGGTGGTGGGGCCGTTCCTCATCCTGCTGCTCTTCGGCATCGGGTACCGCAACGAGGCGCGCGCCCTGCGGACCATCTTCGTCGTCGAGAACGAAAGCCGTCTGGCCGAGCAGATTCAGGAGTTCGCGGGGTCGTTGGGAGAGCAGCTCATCTTCGAGGGGGTAACTCCCGATCAGGAGGGGGCGCTCGAACGGTTACGCAGGGGTGAGGTGGACCTGGTGGCCGTCGCGCCACCGGATGCTTACGAGACGATTCGCAACAATGAGCAGGCCACCTTCACGCTGCTGCACAACGAGATAGACCCGTTCCAGGCCGATTACGTCCAGTATTTCGGGCAGATTTACGTGGGCGAGGTGAACCGCCGCGTGCTGCGTACCATCGCGGAGGAGGGGCAGGAAAACACGGTGCCAGCGGGCGACAACGCCACGGCGGCACGGACGAGCGCGACGGGCATGCGGGAGGCGCTGGAACGTGGAGATGTGCAGGAGGCACAGCGCCAGCAGCGGCAACTTGACCGCGACCTCGACGCGCTGGAACTGTCGGTGGGCGCGAGCGCGGGGTTGCTGGCTGGCGTGCAGGAGACGCTGGGCAGTGGCAGCGAGGAGACCATTCGGGGCCGCATCTCGACTGTGCGGCAGGCGACGACCGATATGGAGGAGATAGAGGAGGGGCAGGAGAGCTACGACGAGGAGGCGCAACGGGCAGCGGAGATCGAGACAGAGTTGGGCGCGCTGGAGTCAGAATTGGGCGAGTTCAACCAGATTGACTCACAGGTTATTGTCAGCCCGTTCAGGAGCGAGGCTCAGAGCGTGGCCGAGATTCAGCCGGAGCTATCGCAGTACTTCGCGCCCTCGGTGATTGTGCTGCTGCTCCAGCACCTAGCCGTGACGTTCGCGGCGCTCTCCATTGTGCGCGAGGTGCGGCAAGGCTCGATGGAGTTGTTCCGCGTCTCGCCCATCTCGGCGGGCGAGACGCTGCTGGGCAAGTACTTGAGCTACCTGCTCTTCGGCGCGGTGGTCGCCATCATCCTGACGCTGCTGATTCACTTCGGGCTAGGGGTGCCGATGCTGGGCAGTTGGGTGAACTACGCGGCAGTCATTGCGGCGCTGCTATTCACATCGCTGGGATACGGTTTCTTCATCTCGACGATTGTGGATACGGACAGCCAGGCGGTGCAGTACGCGATGATTCTGCTGCTGACGAGCGTCTTTTTCAGTGGCTTCTTCCTGGGCCTGGAAACGCTGTGGGAGCCGGTGCGGGTCGTCTCGTGGTCATTGCCCGCGACCTACTCCATCCTGCTGCTACAGGACATTATGCTGCGGGGCACGGCGGGTACGCCGCTCTACCTGGCCGGGCTGGTGGGGCTGGGTGCCGCGCTGTACCTCCTCTCGTGGATACTGCTACGCCGCAAGATGGCTCACGCCTAGATAGACAGACTTTCAAGCACAGCGCCCCGCTCCAGAATGGTTGGAGCGGGGCGCTGTGCTTTTATGATGGCTGATGACTTTCGAGGGGAGGCAGAGGGTGACGCGGGTGTACTCGCCTGGGCGGCTCTCAGCGACGAGGGAGCCGCCGATTACCCCACATAGGTGCAAGGATAGAGGCTTTAGCGTTGGTGTTGGAGGGTTGCCAAGAGAGAGGGGCAGGGTGATTGTTAAGAGAAACCCCTACATTCCCCCACATTTGAACTATTTTGAGGGTCGGGCCGAGCAGGAGTCGGAGCGGCTCCGTGCAGCTTCCGGCATGTATCTACAGTTGCCGACATTGCATGTAATTTCGAGGAGCCGAAGCGACAGTTTGGGTTTACTTTGGCGCTCCTGCGGGTAAGGCGCGGGGTGCTTTAGCCAGCGGTGTTCAGAGTAAAAACAGGGCGTCGCGCCAAAATATACGTACATTTGTGTACGTGGCGAAAAACGAGTAATGAGTTAAACGGCAACGGCGAGCGACCGGGCGTACCGCACTGAGCCACATTTAGCCACATTTAAGGTGTTTTTCTTTGCTCCAACGGAGCAGGCGAGGGGGAGATTCAGGAAAATATAGACATTTAACGACATTGCCGATTTCCATGGAATCGGATAGGGAGGGATGATGGATCAAGATTGACAAACTCATCCGCTCTAAAGTCGCAGTACTAAGTTAGCCAATTAGCCAGTATGCTTGCTAAGACCGAGATAACAAAAGTGAAGATGACGCCATTTCGCCAGAATACTCTAGTTTGATATCGCTTTACCCCATCTCCTATAGCAAAGGTTGCTACAGGGAACAAGAACTGGAGTATGCGGTCCGCCAGAAACCCCACTATCATCAGGCTGACCATACCAGCATTAAACAGTATTTCTAGCTGAGAGTCATTCCCTTCATCCTGTGAACTCTTTGACAATAACGCTCTATTTTCAGGCAAAAGAAGATACAAGGCAGCACCAATTAGTACCACAAAGAGCAGTATCAGGAACAATCCACCCATAATTCCCAAGACTGAGAAGAACGATATCGGAGTATACCACTGCCGTAATCTAAGCAATTCTGTTTCTAAGTGACTGACGGTGTACGCAGAGTCTGCCTCATCAATTGAAACATAATACTTCACCGGACCAAACAATGCACTATCGCTCAATTCGATTGATATATAGCCCATCTCTCTATCATAAACCTTAATTTTAATCGACTTGATTCTTCTGTTGGCTGCATTAGGAATACTTGCCACCTCTTTAGCTGAATGGTACGTTACATTAGAGTTGTCAGAAAACGCCACCTCGTACTCCATATTGGTGGAGAAATGCTTCAAAGATTCGCTAATAGCTACGAGCGCTTTCTCGTCAAGGAAAAAGGACATTCTTATAGTATCTAAGCGATTGACTTTAACTCTCGATGCAGGAACACTAAACCTCTTTAAAGCTTGATGTGCTCGTCGGGATAAAGGATCCAAAGCTAAAGCACGCTCATAGCAATCTAAGCCCTTCTCAGAATCGCCTTCGGCAGTCAGAATATCTCCCAACGCAAGCCACGCTTCATGGTCTTTGGGGTTCGCCCGTACAAGCGATATAGCCTTCTCACGGTTCATAACGCCATCGCTCCTGAAATGACTCTCCAAGACACTTAATTTAAGTGTAGCACCCCATCGCGACTGGGATAGTACTGTCTCCTCATTCCCTACGGTACAACCATTGTCATCAACCCTGTTTTCGACCTGAGTTGATGTGCTGCTTCGCATCTTCAAGAGTAGCGATAGGCAATCCCGCTAGCTGCATGATTTTGAGGGCGTTGGTCGTGGGGGAGGGGCCGGAGCGGAGGGTGTAGTCGAAGACCATGCGGTCGCCTATTACCTCTTCGCGGAAGTGGTAGTTATGAATTTGGGGACTCTCGTCCGCGAGGTGGACGAGTTCGAGGTCGTGGGTGGAGATGAGGCCGACGCCATGCTTGCCGACGAGGGCGCGGATGAAGGCGCGGCTCCCTATGAGGCGCTCACGGTTGTTGGTGCCCCGGAATATCTCGTCAATGAAGAAGAAGAGTGGCAGAGGGTGCGGCGTTTCGAGGTCGGAGAGGAGGGTCTTGAGGCACTGGACCTCGGCGTAGAAATAGGATAGTCCCTCCGTAACGGAGTCGCTGACGCGGATGCAGGTGGCGAGGCGGAAGGGCGCGGTGTGGAGGGCGTCGGCGACGACGGGACCGCCCGCGTAGGCGAGGGCGAGATTGACGGCGACGGTGCGGAGGAAGCTGCTCTTCCCTGCCATGTTGGAGCCGGTGAGTATGCCTATCTCGCCAAGCGCGTCCAGGGTGAAGTCGTTGCAGACGCGCGCGTCGTGGGGGAGGAGGGGATGGCCTAGTTGGGTGGCGCGGAAGACGGGGAGCGAAGTATCTTCGCTCTGCACGACTTGCGGGAAGGTGTAAGTGGGGTTGAGGTAGGCGAAGGTTGCGAGGGCGCTCAGGGCCTCAAGCTCGAACCAGCGGTCGAGCCAGACGACGAGGTGGGGCGCTAGAACTTTTTTGTACTGGCCGAGCCAGTAGGCGCAGTAGAGATTCCAGGGGAGGATGAGGTTCAGGGCAGAGCCGAGGTAGGGGTTCTGGCCGAGGCCGATGAGGGCCAGCAGGCGCTCGGTGCGGCGGAGGTAGTGGGAGACCTGCTGCCCGCCTTCGAGGAAGGGGGCGCAGAGGGCGCGCAGGTGCGGCGCGTGGCGGTAGTCGTGGCGCTCAAGGACGCCCGCGACGGCGCTGAGTTGCTTGAGGCCGTCTTGCAGGTCAAGAGCCTCGTGGAAGGTGTCGCCTATTCCTCTGGAGGCAATGAGGAGAAGGGCGGCGTAGAGGAAGAGCGAGAAGAGCCAGAGGGGTGGCAGGAGGCCGATGCGGTAGAGGATGAAGAGGAGGAGGGTGGTCGCGGCGAGGGCGCTCAGGAGGAGCGCGGGGACGAGCAGGGATGGTGCCGAGGGGGCAGCGAGCCACTGCTGGAAGCGGCTGGCGCTCCACTGGGAGTCCGTGCCGACGGCAACGCGGGCCTCAACGTGGAGGCGGTCACGGAGGGGGGTGAGGCGGGCTAGCTCGCGGACGAGGGCCTGCCGCTCATGGGTTCGCGCCACGTCCGGGACGGGGGAGGAAAGCCACGCGCGCAGGCGCTGGCTTCCCTCGTTGGTGACGGCGGTATCCAGCAGGCGATAAAGGGAGTGCTTACCGACCAGATCGAGGTCGAGTTCGAGCGAGTGTTCAGGCTGGGCCGGACGGCGGTCAGGAATGGTGTCCCAGTCTAGCTCCATGCGGGCGAGATGGTGGCTCTTCATGTCGCGCCACGCCTGATGCCGGAGGATGGCGCTCTCGACGCGGCGATGGATGGAGACGAAGAAGGCGAAGGCGGCGAGCCAGGGAATGAGGATGAGCCAGAAGAGCCAGTCGCCCACCAGAAAGTAAGCAAGGACGCTGAGGGCAAGGGCGGCGAGAAAGGCGAGGAGCCGCGCCCAGCCGTAGAGGTCGCTGGAACGGCGCATTTGCGTCAGGCGGCGGTCCAGACGGTTGACCTGATTTTCCAGGGCGCGGCGTCGGTTGGCCTTCGTTATACCCGCCAAGTCAGTAGCCCGCTTCAAGGTCTACGCGGTTGGGCATCGGCTCGCCACGAGAGGCCGCGTTGAGAATACGGGCGAGGTCGGCCATTCGCAGGCGGTCGGTGTCCATCGTGTCGCCGCCACGATGGGGACTCATGACGATGTTTTCGAGGGTGTGAAAGGGAACATCGGCGGGTAGGGTGTGAGCGCGCGCCTCCTCGCCCTCCGGGTAGTTGTACCAGACATCGAGGCCAGCGGAGTGCATGCGACCATCGCGCAGCGCGTCGAAGAGGGCCTGCTGGTCCACGATGGGACCGCGCCCGACGTTGACGAGAATGGCGTTGTCGGGCAGGAGGTCGAGTTCGCGCCTGCCGATGAGTCCTTCGGTCTCGCTGGTGAGGGGCAGGGTGACGACGAGCACCTCGGCTCGTGGGAGGAGGTCGCGCAGGGCGTCGGGCAGGTGTAGCTCGACGGGAAGGTCGTCATTCGCGTCCTTGGTGGGGTCGCGGCGGGTGGCGAGCAGGGTCATGCCGAGGGCGTGACAATAGCGGGCGACGCGCTGGCCGATGCTGCCGTAGCCAAGGATGAGGGCGGTTTTGCTGTGCAGGAGCACAGTCTCCGAGGAGCCGTAGCGGGCAGACCAATCGCCGTCGCGCAGCTTCTGGTCGAGGGGGACGACGCGCTTGGCGGCGGCGAGGAGAAGGGCAAAGGCGAGTTCGGCGGTGGCGTCGGCGTTGTGGTGCAGGTTATGGACCTCGACGTGCGGAAAGTCGGGAACGAGGTCGCGCATGGTTTCGGGCACGCCTGCCCAGGGCACGACGACGGCGCGGAGGCGCGGGCTGGCGGCAAGCTGCTCGCGGGTAGGGCGGCCTGTTATGAGAACTTCGTAGTCGCTCTCGGCAGGGAGGTCGGGGCCGGAGATGATGCGAACGCCGGGGTCAAGCTGGGCCTGAAGGTCTGTCAGGAGGTCGGGTTCTATGGAAGGGTAGTAGACGGTAAGGGGCATGGTGCGAGATACGGGATGTGAGATACGGGATACGGGATAACGGCAGGGGTATTGTAGGGCAGAGGGGGAGGGGATGGAAACGGAG
>DASVVH010000208.1:0-3073 GCA_036386615.1 Ardenticatenaceae bacterium | reverse complement strand
GCATATCCTTGACGCTTCACACTGTTAGCAGCCTACCTCTCGTGTGCCCTTGTCGTCACCGTCCACCGTCCCCTACAATGCTGGCTCATGTTCAAAATAAGTGCATGCCGAGAAGCCCCTGCCGTGAGGCTGAGGCTTTCGGATACGTTTTAGCTGGCTTTGAGCCGACTACAGCTTTCAGCCTGGGGTTTGAACCCCAGGCGCACCAATTCCTCAGGATTTTGGCACCTGAGGTCTTTTATATAGTGAGGAGTTACACAGTTGGGTAGCCTTGGGAGTGCGCGCTTCTACCGTGCCATACATTGCCGACCTTCTACTACTTTTGTGGCGTGCCGACATATCGCAGGCGGGGTAGACATAAAGCTGCTCACCGCAGAGACCATTTTCCAGTCTCAGAGCTGCCATTATCTCCAAGGAGCCTTCCCTACCGATGCGAAAAGATGCAAGATGTAAACGAATGTCAACAATCTTATGCAAACTGCTCTGCCTTCTACCATCTTGGTAGCCTGTGAAAAACACTTCCCGTGTGGCGAACTGTGGCTCAACTCGACAACCCTGGCGTACCAGTAAAAAATTGGGGTATGTACGGAAATGTAGGGATGCCTACCGGGAGATGCATGGAACCGCTCCGGCCCATGCCGGGTTGCACACCCAAAACAATTCCAATGTGGGGAATGTGGGGGTTTGTGCGACAACCCCCGTCGTCACCGCAATCTTTCACCGTTGCCACTCCGAGCATGACACGACAAAAGCAACGTCAATAAAAGTACATGTTTTCTGTCTCAATCACCCACTTTTACTCTGAACATTGCCCTCCACAGCCCGCTTCTCCCTGCCTCCCGGAGCACAACTGTCATGGAAAATTGGCACGGAAACACGCCATCTGTGCCAAAAATGGGCCACTTG
This sequence comes from Ardenticatenaceae bacterium, assembly GCA_036386615.1. GTDB lineage: Bacteria > Chloroflexota > Anaerolineae > Ardenticatenales > Ardenticatenaceae > DASVVH01. The sequence continues at coordinate 2,167 of DASVVH010000208.1, read as the reverse complement.
CGCGCACATGTAATCATAACTTCCAGAGCCGCTCCGTCCTTCGTCCTTCGTCTTTCGTCCACCGTCCACCGTCCACCGTCCACCGTCTATCCCTTGACGTTCTACACCAATCCGTATAAAATCGAAACTCATCAGTTCAAATACAAAACTCACGAGTCGTAGTATGATTTCTAGAATCTCACTTCGAGAACGCCAACTCCAACTGCGTGAAGACACCATCTTGGACGCCGCCCACGAACTCATGGCCGAACAGGGTTTCAACGGAATGAGCATGGACGACCTCGCGGCGCGTGTCGGCATCTCCAAAGCCACCCTCTATCAACACTTCTCCTCCAAAGAAGAACTTGGCATCCGCGTCATCGTTCAGGCCATCGGGCGCACCGAAACCTTCGTCCGCTCACTCGATGCCTACATTCCCGCCATTCAACGCCTGGAGATGATGCTGCAATACGTGCTCGAACAACGCTTTCAGGGCCATCGCGCCGACCTCAGCGGTGCCCGCCCGACCCTTCACCCCATGCTTCGGTGCCACCCCGACTACAGGGCACAGGTCGCCAGCCTCGAAGCCGTCATCGCGGCTCTCGTCGAAGAGGCCAAAGGGGCGGGCGACATCGTGCCCCACCTCTCCACCCGCGTCATCGTCAAAATCCTGCTCTCCTCCGCCCGCGACCCCGACTACCTGGAGATGCTCGCCAACGGAGACTCCACCCTCCACGACCTCAAACAGACAACCATATCCATCCTCTTCGGTGGCCTCCGCGCCACCAAAAACCGTAACCAACCATGATGTTGCAGGTTGCTCCTGAGAGCGCGTTCCGCGCGTGCCAGTCGTCGGTCGTTGGTCGTCGCCAACCCTAAATAGCTGCCATCCATAGTCACCAGAGGAACACAAAATGAATGCCACTGCCATCACGCCCACCCCGCCGAGCGAGGGCCGCCTTGCCTACAAATGGAAAGTCCTCATCTCTGTAGTCTTCGGCGTCTTCATGGTTATCCTCGACACTACCGTCGTCAACATCGCCTTCCGCACCCTCAACGAAGAATTTGCAGCGGGCGTCAACGATGCCCAATGGGTCATCAGCATCTACGTCCTCGCCCTTGGCGTCAGCACACCCGTCTCCGGCTACCTCGCCGACCGCTTCGGCCTCAAGCGCGTCTTCCTGACGGGCCTCACCCTCTTCGTGTTTGGCTCCTTCCTCTGTGGCCTCGCGCCCACCCTCCCCATTCTGATTCTCGCCCGCGCCTTTCAGGGCCTTGGCGGCGGCATCGCTCTTCCGCTTGGCCCCGCCCTCCTCTTCAACGCCTTCCCTCCAAAAGAGCAGGGCACGGCACTCGGCCTCTTCGGGATTGCCCTCGTCGTCGCCCCGGCACTCGGCCCCATCCTCGGCGGCTGGCTCGTAGACGCGGGCCACTGGCGCTGGATATTCTTCATCAACGTGCCCATCGGCATCGTTGGCGTCCTGCTCGGCAGCCGCTTCCTCCGCAATCAGGGCGCGGACGGCAAGCAGACCCTCGACTGGATGGGCCTCATCGCCTCCACTATTGGCTTCGGCTCCGTCCTCTACGCCGCCTCCATTGCGGCGGAGCAGGGCTGGTCGTCCGGCAGGGTCATCACCTTCCTGGCCGTCGGCACCGTCGCCCTAATAGCCTTCGCCATCATCGAACTCTACATCTCCAAGAACCCGCTGCTCGACCTCCGACTCTTCAAGAACCGCGTCTTCACCAACGCCACCATTGTCGGCTGGGTCGCAGTCATCGCCCTCTTCAGCGCCGAGTTCCTGCTGCCCCTCTACCTCCAGATTCTGCGCGGGCGCACCGCTCTGGAGACGGGAATCATCCTTCTGCCAATCGCTCTCACTTCCGGCATCGCCCTGCCACTCGCCGGAAAGCTCTATGACAGGATCGGCGCGCGGCCCCTCCTCGTCACGGGCTTCGCCGTCCTCATCGTCAACACCTGGCAACTCTCGCAGTTGAAAGCCGACACGCCCATCTCGTGGATAGTCTTCCTGCTGGCCCTGCGCGGCCTCGCCCTCGGCCTCACCGTGCAGACCACCTTCGTCACCGCCCTCGCCCCCATTCCCCTGCCCAAGCTGCCGCGTGGCTCCGCGCTCTCCAACTCAACGAGGCAGGTCATTCAGGCGCTCTCCGTCGCCATCCTCGCCACCGT
>DASVVH010000207.1:0-1541 GCA_036386615.1 Ardenticatenaceae bacterium | reverse complement strand
CCACCGATATATCCAACCCCTCGTGGCGCATCCGCAGGTCGAAGTACAGCAGGCCAAGCACCGCGAACAGGACGGGCGTTGACAGCACGGTGGCAACCGTAGCGCCCACTGCCTGCGCCACCAGAAGCAGGACGAGGTTCTCCAGAAAAGCGGTAGACGCTACAGCCCCAAACGTGAAAAGCCCGACAATAATGCTGGTGAACGCGGTGGTGAAGAGCAGGTAAAGAATCAGGTATTGCATGGCCCGCCAGATGCTGCCCCGCACCAGCAGCCAGCCGCGCCGCAGCGCCTCCACGCCCTGCTTCTTCTCGTACAGCACGACGAACAGCGCCAGATAGAAGGCGAACGCAAAGAGCGTGTTGATAGCAAGCCCGACGGGTGGGATGATGAAAGTAAGAAAGACACCCACCGAGACAATCCCGCCCAGAATGGTCGTCGCCAGCAGCGGCCCGAAGTTCTGGCGTATCCCCGACATCATCTCGCGCATGGAGACCTGCCGCCCCTCCAGGAAGTAGCCGTGCAGGGCGATGCCGACGCCCGCCGCCTCTAACGGAAGCAGCAGGTACGAGAGGAGGCTGACGACCAGCGAACCGAGCGCACTCAGGATGTACGCGCCCCCGAAGAGTGCGACGTTCTCTTCCACCAGGGTCGGGTTCATCGCCATCAGGCTAGGCGCGGCGGAGGTCACGGTTGTCACGAGGACGACGGGCACGGTAAAGAGGCTGATGAAGGCCACCAGCGTCCAGAAGTGGGTGCGGTAGAAGAAGAGCGACTGGTCCAGCAGCTCGCCGATGCTCATCGGGCGCAGGTGGCGGGTAATAGCTGGAGGGGCTAAGTCCTTTGCGGTTTCCAAGCGGGTATTCCTACTCTACGCGCCTGCCGCCGTGATGGCGAGAGCGCTGATGGGGCGGGCACGGGTCGTGAGCGTCTGGTCCGCGCGGGCGGTCAGCAGGCGCACGTCACGCGGGCGCGGGCCGGGCAGGTTCGCGCTAAAGCCGGGCGTGATACCTGACGAGTCCAGCCCCTCGTGCGCGGCGATGAGCAGACCGAGCGAGTAGCGGCTGATGGCCTCCGGCCCCGCCAGATGCCAGATACCGCCGCGCCCGCCTGCCGGAAGCGCGGCGACTTCCCACAACTGGCGGGCCAAGTCTTCCGGCGCAATAGGGCAGCGAATCTCGTCCACGAAGAGCGTAATCGGCTCGCCCGCGCGCAGGGCGTTCGCCACCCAGGCGCTCCGCACATCGAGCGGGTCGAACTCCGTGATGAGCGAGGTGCGGACAACGGGCGCTTCCGGCATCTCCTCGCGCACGAAGCGCTCGGCGCGGGCCTTCCATTTTCCGTATTCGTAGACGGGCGTTGGCTCGTCGCTCTCGCGGTAAGGGCCGCGCGTGCCGTCAAAGAGAGCATCCGTGCTCATGTAGAGCAGCGCCGCGCCCACCTCCCGGCAGGCCGCCACGACATTGGTAGTCGCCGCCCAGATGTCGCGCTCTCCCTCGTGCATCGAGTAGGCCGTGTGGATGACGAGGGTGGGGCGCAGCCGC
>DASVVH010000206.1:0-2903 GCA_036386615.1 Ardenticatenaceae bacterium | reverse complement strand
CTAGCGGGATGGTTGCATCACTGATAGTGATGGTGCCGGGGTCAGTGGGCCAATCGCCCAGGACAACAAACGAGAGCGCCGTCACCTGCGTGGGTCCGGTCTGCCACGTCAGGCGTTCGCCCGGACCAAGCGCCACAGGCGCGCCGAGGTCGTGGTAGACATTCTCGCTCCACCAATCATCAATCTTGTCCGCCACCAGCCATTCGACGCCCATCACATCGAGCAGGGCCGGGCGCGGCAGGCCCGTCAACTGCTCGCGCAGCCGCCCGTCTGGGACAATTTTCGCCAGGGGGAGCGTGCGCTGGAACTCAACCCAGCGCGCCGTCGGCAGCAAGCCGCCGCCGTAGCCGTCCGCCGTCTGGAGGTTCCAGCGCATCGGCTGGTTCGGGGCAAGGACCTCCTTCAGCTTAGTCACCACGATGCTGTCGTAGATGGCCTCTTCGCCCAACAGGCCCGCGTGCCGCGCCTGAAGCGCCGAGAGGTCGCCGGGGTCCCAGGTGAGGTCACTGAGAGAGAGAAGGCGCGGCGCGCCTACCTCCGGCTGCACGGTGAGGAGGTGCGCGGGCGCGGGTCTCAGCCCGGAGTAGGCTTCGGGCGCGGTTGCCTTCTGGTAATCCAGCCCCCACGACGCCGCCCACAGCTCCGCGAGGAGCAGTGCCACCACGAGAGCCGGGTACGGCACAGGCAACGCGCGCGGCCAGACGCGGTGGAGTGCGAGCACCACCGCCAGCAGGACGAGCACCCCGGCCCACCAGGGAACCACGCTCAACGAGGGCCAATCGCCCAGCACGAGGAAGAGCGCCAGCACCCCTAACAGCCCGACGAGGCCAAGTTGCGCCAAACGGTGTTGAATCACTACGCGAAGCGAAGGCAGGCGAGAGACGGCTCCCGCATCGCCTCTCCTCGCCGCGAGCAGCACCTCCAACCCCGCGCCCGCCAGAACCGCCGCGCCCAGCGCCCACAGTAGCAGCCAGCGCGAGGGTGCGCGGAAGAGGTCGAAGCCCGGCACCACGCGCCAGAGGAGCCAGAAGAGTGGATTGTAGCCGCCGAGCGCGAGGAGCAGCCCCGCGCCACCTGAAAGCAGCCCAAAATCACGCGCCGCCCGGTTGGACGAGAGCAGCCCAAGCGCGGCCAGCGCCAGCCCCGTGAAGCCGACCCAGCCAACGTACTCGCTCAACAGGTGCTCGTCGCGCCCGAAGGTAGGGAGGAGGGCGCGGGGCAGCACGCGGGGGTCCAGCGAGAAAGAGGCCGCCTCACGCAGTGAGAGGCCACCCGCGCGCGTGGAGAGCGCAGAGAGGGATTGCGTCGGCACCAGTTGGACCGCCGCCAGCAGCCCGCCAATCACAACGATGAGCAGCAGCGGCAGCACATTGACCCGCAGAAAATCACGCCAGAGCGCCCCTACGAGCGCAACGGGAGGGCCGAAACGTTGAAGCGCCAGCACGTTCTCGCGGATGCGCTCGTTGTCGCGGAGGAGACCGCGCACCGCCCACAGGCCGAGTATCACGAGCGAGATAAAGGTGGTCTGCGCGTGGCCTGCCAGAAAGCTCAGGGCGAGGGCGACGCTGCCGAGCACCACGCCGACGAGGTGGGACCGAGCACCGGAAGCGTTGCTTGCGGCATCGCTTCCCGGCTGCCCGCGCGCTAGCTGGTAGCCCAACAGGAGCCAGGGGAGCCACGCCGCCGCCTGCACCTGATTGACGTGCTCCACCTGCGCGCCCAGGTAGCCGCCGAGTGTGAAGAGCGCGCCCGCCGCCCACGCGCCCCACGCGCCCATTCCCAGGCCGCGCCGCGCCCACAGGTATGTTCCAACCGCCGCGATAGCGAGGTGCAGGGCGATGCTCCACGTCAGGGCGGCGGGCGCGGAGAGGAGGAGGAAGGGCCAGCCGAGGGGATAGAACACCTGCGCCTGCGAGTCGGCCAGAAAGGGGGCACCGCCGAAGAGCGCGGGGTTCCACTCCGGCAGCCGACCCGCCGTGAAGGAGGCGGCAAGCGCGTCATGGTACGGATAGAAGAAGTTGAAGGGGTCCAGCCCGACCAGGATGCGCCCCGCCAGCGCGAGCTTCCAGAGGAAGAGGGCGGGCAGCAGGGCGAGGAAGAGAACGGAAAGACGGTGGACGATGGACGGTGGACGGTGGACGGATGGTTGCTGCCGCATCTTGTTTAGCGGTCTAGGGCGATGAGGCGGAAGTAGCCGGATTGGTGGACGGTTCGGCCAGCCGCCAGCATAGCAGGCAGCGGCTGGTCGAGGCGCGCGGCGAGATAGCAGGGGCAGCCCTCGTAGTCCGCCAGCCTCTCCGCGACGGCTTCGCCATCGCCGCCCCAGAGCAGCGTCGCTTCGGCGTCTGCGGCATACCAGGTAAGCGGACGGCCCATGTCGGTGTAAAATACGGTGGCTCCCGGTGGCAGGGCTTCTATCGCCTCGCCAATCTCCGAGATGCCACGCCAGCCGCCATCGTGCGGCTCAAGGCGGGCCACCTCGATAGAAGCAGGCGCTAGCAGGATAGCCAGGAGAACGAGCGCGGCAGCCAGCGGTGCCGAGCGCTTCAATCCACTCTCATCCAAGGATTCAGGGACAGATAGATAGGTACTTTGGGCCTCCCGCAGGCGCTCCTCGTGAACTCCCCGGAGGGGAGTGGCGAAACTCGTAGCCGGGGGTGGAGCGGAGCGCAACCCTCGGCGACCCTCAACCACAACGCCTCTCCCGATACCTATGCGCCCCTGAATGTCCGAGGCGAGGGAGAGAAGGTCGGTCACGAGTAGCGCGGCGACTGCAACGAGGGGCAGCAGATAACGCTCCCAGGGCTGGAAGCCGAGCAACAGGTGTAGCGGAACCCAGAGGAGCAGGGTCAGGGTGAGGGACCAGCGCCACGTTTGACTACGCTCACCATTCCCGATAGGAG
>DASVVH010000205.1:0-4540 GCA_036386615.1 Ardenticatenaceae bacterium | reverse complement strand
AAGCCTTTGCGCTGGAGTTCATGGGGTCAGCCAGGATCTGGCTAGATCGGGTGATCATGACTTGGGCCATACGTTGGTCTGCCACTTTTATTCTGCGCCCTGAATGAGGGTAATTCCCTCGTGAATCCAGAGTCCAGCTTCTATCATCAGAAAGCAGCAGTACGGGTTTCTTCAGGCAAATATGTATCTGGTACACCGACTCCTCCTCTCCGAATGTTCTCGACGGTCTTGTTGACGAGACAAAAAACGTGCTCGTCCCTAACATAAGACGAGCAGGCACAGTGACAGCTTGTACGGTGCTAATCATTTTCTCCTGCATTCGGCTACCTCTATGAGGCGATTTTAAGACTTCTCTATAATTGTTATTCGAGAGCCAATCCTATTTCCCCCAAAATCCTGTGATGAAGCGACTCATAACCACATGTTTTCTCAACAGAAAACTCGGATGGGCAATTTGAGAGGAAGTCCAGCCCGGTGACTCCCTGAAGCTCATAGTGCCAAACAGAACAGGCTATGAACCTTCCTCAGTCCGGCAATGACCCGCTCCGTGAAGGTTCATAGTCTCTACCTTAGTGATAGATTGCGCCTGTAGGCAGAGGATGCACACTCTGAGACTGTTACAGCCTATCTGAGATTGCGGTGAAGGTAGTCCGCTATAATCCTGTCAACGCGAGCATCGGTTTCGGGTGTCGGCGGCTCTTCGTCAACGGGCACATCTCTTAGCACCTTTGTAAGAATATTCGTGGCATGGCCGTCAATCTCTTCCTTTGTAGTCCTTGGATCTTGGTCGAGATAATAGAGGGTGACCGTTATACGAACTTCCTCGTTATAGATGTCTATTAATCTTCGTTTACGATGATAGAGGAGGTTGAACTTGCGGCTTCGTTGGCGATTGGCTAACACCTTTATCCGGGTTAATAAGCGAGGCAAGAACCCTTGCTGCCTCATAGTTGTGCGCCTCCTAAAGTGCTCCTGGTGTGTACCCTCTTCACATTCAACGCGGATTTCTGCAACAATGCGAGCACGCTCTTAAAGCTGCTCCTACTTCTTCACACGCTTACTTTACGTCGAGAAATCCCTCTGCCCTAAGTCTATTGGCAATGAATTCCTGTAACCGATAGATGCGGTTTTGAACCGCTTTTACAGAGAGCGGCTTCCCACGCGCCTCGGAAGCAATCTCAGCTAACTCGGCATAACTGATGTCGTAGTTCACGCGGAGCAGATAGAGCGTCCGATCAAATGCAGGCAGTTCGAGGAGTATTCTCATCACGGCGCTCTGTAACTCCTTCGCAATGAGTTCGTCGAGTGGTAGACTACCCCTCGCAGACAGACTACCCATTGCAGGCACGATCTGCTCCTCCTGGAGCGACCCCTCTGTCGGCTCGTCCAGACTCCCCACCTCTGGAGTCAAAGCAGCCTTGCGAACGTAATCAATAGACCGGCGGATGGCAATAGTGCTAGCCCACGTCTTGAACGAAGCACCCGCTTCGGGGTCGTAAAGGTCAATATTTCGCCAAATATCAACCCATGCCGTAGCGGCCAAATCGTCTATTTGCTCCTCATCCTGAATAGCCACCTGTTTTCGGACCACGCCTATAATGTACGGAGATGCCTCTTCGACAACAATGCTGAACCCTTCCTGTTCATCCATCTCTCCATTGCGAACCAGTTCGATAATCTCTTCCAGATTGCGTTCCGATTTCTTCGTTCGAGCCATGAAGTACCTCTCACCGTTACTGCGGTTCAGACTTGCGGTCCAATTCGCTCGTTGACCGTCCCAGCACGTATCCCGCAATGGAAGCAAGGATCGGGGCCACCTGCTCGCCATCCAGCACCTGGATAAACGCTAGGATGAGCACACTGACAATGATAATGACCACAGTGGCAAACTCCAGGAAGAGCGATCCTCTTCCTGGGGCGGAGAGGTCAAATACCGCAGGGAGTGCCTCGTTGACCAAACTCTTAGCATGATTATGAGCGACCACCTCTAATCTGGCGCGCTCGGCGTTCAACTTGGTTTCTAGCTCATCTACAAGCCTTTTTTCAGTCTCTATTCCTTCTTGCCTGGACTTAAGCTCCTGTTCAGTGAGTTTTCCCTCCTGGGCAGCTACGAAATCCAGGGTGAGTTGCTGGAGGCTAGCCCGTCCTACCCTTAGTTTGGCTTCTAGCGGGCGCAGTTCCTCTTGTAAATCTGAAAGGCGCTGGTTCTTAATAGCATCTACAAGAATGCGCTTGGTAGCGTCTGGGGGGCGGCTGTACGAGGAGCGGAAAAGGAGCCAGATGAGGAAGGAGCCCACGACCAGTGCAACGACGACGAGCCAGAAGGTAAGGGTCTCGTCGGTTATGCGGGCGAAGGCGGAGGCGGGGTGAAGGGCTGGAGGGTACGTTGAGGCTAACAGAGACATCTGAAAACTCCTTTATATTCTGGCCCGACGTAATGAGCTACTACAGTATTATTCGATACTTTAATCCTGATTCTCTATCCAGTACCCTCTTATTAGTCAGGAACGAATCTGTCCTGAGCTTCCCCAACGCTCACAGTCTTTCCTGCTGGGGCAGAGGGTAACTTGTAACGCAGTAGCACCGTACCTGCGGGTATTGTACCAGCATAAGTGATGCTTCTAGTTTATACTACCTGCGAGAATAGTTCAATTCTCCAGAATTTGCTTCAACTTTCCTATTAGAGTATACCGAAGACCCGGATGTAGAGCGGTACCAGCCCGGCCAGCAACAATACCGCGAGAAGGGCAAGAAGAATGGTAAGTCGCTTCTCCCTTTCCTGGTCCATGATGATGCTCCGGTTCGTTGCTGGGTTAGAGGGTGCCTAAAACCCACATCCAGAAAGGGATTAATCCCAACGCCAGCACGCCCGCCACTACGCCGAGCGCCATCGTTCCCCAGTCCAGGCCCGCGCGCTGTTGTGCGGCCTCCGGCGGAAGCTCGCGTGGCGCGGGGCGACCTCTAGGTTCCGCCACCTGGGCGTGACGGCGGGCCGCGCGCTGGGCGCGAAGCTCTGTGGCGGCCTGCGCGGCGGGTGATGCGCCTTGAGTTGCAATGGTCGAGGCAGGGCGGAGCGCGGTGGGCGCGTCGTGCTGGGTGGCGCGAGTCCCGTTCGAGGGGCGAGCGCCGCTTGGCTCCTCCGGCTGGACGATGGGCCGTGCCGCCATCGCGTCAGTCCCGGCCCGCAGGTACTCACCGAGCGCGCGGGCCATCTCTTCCGCGTTGCTATAGCGCTCGTGCGGCTCCTTCGCCAGCGCCTTCCGCACCAGGAATTCCACCCCGCGCGGTACCTGAAGCGCCTCGTCGAACGGGGGCGGCTCGTCCTTCAGGTGCTTGAGCGCGATAGCAACGCGGTCCTCCCCCTGAAACGGCGGCCTACCCGCCAGCATCTCGTAGAGCACCACGCCCATTGCGTACACGTCGCTCGCGGGGGTCGCCGCTTCGCCGCGCACCTGCTCCGGCGAGAGATAGGCCGTCGTGCCCCAGACGATGCCCGGCTCCGTCAGCCCCACGCTCGCCATCGCCTTCGCGATGCCGAAGTCCGCCACCTTCACCTCGCCCGCGGGCGTAATCAGGATGTTGCCCGGCTTGATGTCGCGGTGAACCAGCCCCTTCTTGTGAGCGTAGCCGATGCCCTGTGCCATCTGCCGCGCGATGTCGAGCGCCTGCCGCGTGGGTAGCGAGCCGTTGCGCTGGAGCTTCTGCCGCAGGTCCGCGCCCGGCACGTACTCCATCACGATGTAGTAGCGCTGGCCGCTCCGGCCCACATCATAGACGTTGACGAGATTCGGGTCGCTGAAGCCCGCCATCGAGCGCGCCTCGTTGATGAACCGTTCCAGAAAGCTCTTCTCCGCCGCGTACTGCGGGCGCAGCACTTTGACCGCCACCTCCCGGCCCAGGCGCAGGTCCTCAGCACGAAAAACCTCGGCCATTCCCCCCTCGCCGAGGCGCTCGTAGAGCTTGTAGCGTTCATCCAGCATAACGGTCCAACGTAAGGGCGTTTCCCAGCCACAGCTTTGGTTGAATATTGTAGCGCACCGCTACCCTGCTCACAAGCGTACAGCAGAACGGGCGGCACGGGAGAGAGGCCAGTATCGGCCAGTAACGGCCAGTACTGGCGAGCAAACAAGGCCAGTATAGTGATAAGTAGCTGCTTCGTGCCTATCACATATATCACAAGTCGTGCGGCTTTGACACAGCCCTGCCTCCTATTCAGAATCGCGCCACTGTTGGCACGAGCCATGCAATAGTTATGAGAGCACCAGAATTCAGGGGGCGCTTCAGAGTTGCCCGGACTGAACCTCTACTTCTATAATTCCTTCAGAGCCATGAAAAGGCTCATCTGGTGGTTGCCCAGCATCCACCAGCGCCATTGGTATACCGTTATGAAAGCAACACTTATTTTCAATCCCGTCGCCGGACAGCGCGAGGTGCGAACGCATCTCCGCAACGTCGTTGGCTATCTGGCTGAGAATGGCTGGACCGTCGAGTGGAAGGAAACGACGCTCGAAATAAGCGCGACTGACCTTGCCCGCGAGGC
>DASVVH010000204.1:0-12493 GCA_036386615.1 Ardenticatenaceae bacterium | reverse complement strand
ACCCTGTATTGTTGCTTGCGCCCCACCCGTGCTCCTCGTTCGGAATCTGCGTGGAGATGTACAGGTTGCACGGTGGCTCAGGCCCCGACAGCCACGCGAACTCGGCCACATCGTAGTTGCGGCCAAAGACAGGCCCCTCCGGGCCATCCGCGAAGAACTCTGAGCCTAACAATTCTGTGTTGACCTCAATCCCGCAGTGTTCCAGCAACTGCGCCTGAACAATTTGGGTCACTGCTTCCCGAAGAGGGTTCTGGCGGGTGCCGATGGTAAAGGCGAGTCTCGTCCCCGCCGCGTCGTTCACGATGCCATCCCCATTCGTATCCTCCCAGCCGAGGCCCGCCAGCAGTTCCCGGCCAGCTTCGGGGTCGAATTCGTAGATGCTAATAGCTTCGTCGCCCGGATAGAGGGGGTGCTCCTCCGTTAGATATGAGTGCTGCACGAAGGCGGCACCGTTCGTAGTCTGGTCTATCAGCGCCTCGCGGTCCATGCAGTGAGCAATCGCGCGCCGGAAAGCGACGTTCTGGAAGAGCAGGCTACCCTGGTCATCTCGCAACGTGGCCGCCGCGCCCGTGTATCCCTCTGCTGGTTGCAGGTTGAAATCCAGGTGCTCGAAGGTCATGCCTGCGACTGCCTCGACCCGTAATAGTCCCTGCTCCTCAAAGCCGCGCACCAGAGGTAGCGAGTTCTCGAATAATGCGTCCTGCAACCCCATGTCGCACTCGCCCGATGCCAGCATGGCGATAATCTGGTTTGTGTCGTCAACAAAGCGAATGGTGACGCCGTCCAAAGGAGGCGCGCCCCGGAAGTGATAGGGATTTGGGGAGAGGCGTATCTCCTGGTGCAGAACCCACTCGTCAATCGTGTAGGGTCCATAACTGAGCGGGGCCTGGTTGGCCTGCTCGTCGGCGGTAATTTCAGCCCACATCATGCCCTCGTACAGATGGCTGGGGCGCGGCGTCCAGGCGTTGATGACGTAGTTGGGGTCGCTCAGGCCGGGCAGTCCCGTCCACCGCACAGTGTGCTCGTCCAGTGCCTCGTAGCTTGCTGTGCGCTCCGCGATGTATCTGTCCTGGCCGGAGTAGTCGGGGTCGCGCGCCATCTCCCACGCGAAGACTGAATCCCGCGAGGTGACGGGCGTTCCGTCCTGCCACGTCAGGCCCTCCACGAACGTCCACTGGGCGCTCTGCTGCACGGTGGTGAGCGGGCTGCCGTCCCACTGCTCGACGTATAGAGCTTCGCCTTCCAATTGGTTCAGGGAAAAACTTTCAGTCATGCCCGCTGTGAGCGTCAAAACACTGTCTGTGTCGGCGTCCAGGAACGTATCTCCTTCGGCTATGGTCACTTCTTGCAGTGTTGCATCGCCATCCAGGAAGGAAGGTAACTTCTCGACGAGGTTCGGGATGTAGCTATATTCGCGAGCCTCAACGGCTGGCTCCTGCACCGCTTCCAACACCGCCTGAGTGATTAGCGCGCTCTCGTTCCAGAGTAACGTGTTCGGCTCGCTCGCAAAGCAGATGGTCATTGTCTTCTCGGCTGGTGCCTCCACCGCTTCGGTCGGCGCGGCGACTTCCGCCGCTTCAGGCACGGAGGAGGGCGTCAGCACCGGGGGCGGTGTCGCCACATCGGTAGTCACTGCTGGCGGGGGTGACACGGTAACGTCATCATCTCCGGGGCGCGCGCTGGAACCCTGGAACACCAGAATCAACCCCGCCGTGAGAACAAGCAATGCGGCAAGGCCCGCCACCTGCTGCGCGAAGGCTGGAAGCCCCGCCATCCAGCGCAGCCACCTGGGTTGCGGGCGGCTCCCCGCCGCCCCAAACGCCTTGCGGAGACGGTCGTTCGGCTGGAGCGTTGCCTGGGTGGCGAGGTCCCGCGTCTTTAGCTCCGCGAGTTCCCGGTCCATCGCGCGGTACGCGGCCAACGTCTGCGCGCACTCCGCGCAGGTGCGAACGTGCGTCTCCACCTCGCGCCATTCGGCCTCTGTCAGGTCGCGGTAGGTAGCCAGCAGTTGATTGATGCGCTTATGCTGGTTCATGCGTCAGACTTCCTTCTCATAGACCTGCCGGAACAACTCGCGCGCCCGGTACAGGCGCGTCTTGACCGCCCCCTCTGAAATATCCAATGCCCGCGCCACCTCCCGCACGCTGAACCCATAGTACCCATAGAGGAGCAGAGGCGCGCGGTAATCGGGAGGCAGGTGGGCCAGGGCGCGTTCCACCGCCACGCGCTGGTCTACCTCCTCGGTGGTCGCCATCGGTTCGGGCAGGGAAGCGGTCTGGTCGCTGCGCCAGGGCAGCCACGCGAAGCGGCGGCGGCGGCGCAGGTAGTCGAAGGCTACATTCGTGGCGATTCGGTAGACCCAGGCGCGTTGGTTCTCCACGCCCTCTAGCTGGTGGCGGTTGTTGAAGACGCGCAGAAAGACCTCCTGCGTGAGGTCGTGCGCCACCTCCCAGTCACCGACGAGCCGATAGACGTAGGCGGCGACGGGGGTACTCCACTTTTCAAAGAGGGCGCTCACCAACACTGCGGAATCCTTGCGGAGTCCGGGGTAGGTGACGAGACTACCTTCCACGGTTCCGCTCTTTCCGCCTCGCTGGAATCGTCACAATTCGCTCCTGGTGCAAAGATGCAGGGCTGGTCAGGAGGTATGACGAGCGAGGCGGCGGTTTGGTCACAGAGAAGGGGTGGATGATGGGCGTTGCCACCTCTTCCCTTTGTGCGCTCCATAGTAGCGCAGGGCATGGGTTCTGTCAGGCCGAGGGGCGGGCCGCGCCGGACTGTCCTGAGTGTCAACCCGTCTCCGTGTTTTGGCGGAGTCCGGCTGGGCCGGATGCGCGGGTGAGAATCGGTGCTTGTTCCGATTCGCCCGTCGCGGCCCTGATGTATGATAGCCGCATAGTTTCAGAGGAAGGACAGCCATCCCGTACCCTCTAGCATTGGAGAGGAGGAGCACCCATGTTCCAACTGCACGCTATCCCAGCCAGGAAGTCCGGCTCGACAAATCGTGTCGGTATGGACAATGCCGTGTACAACGCGCAGGTCGTTACGCAACTGTACGACCGTGTTCATACTCGTGGCCAACTCGCTCGCCTGTGGTCCATCCTCACCCGCCGCTCGCGCGCTTTGACGCCGCTCGCCGCCGTTGAGGCCAACCATAACATCCGCGCGCGGCATGCGATTGGTGTGCAGCCCGTACCCATCGCCAAGATTGGCGGCACTGAAGGACGCTCCGGCGGTTTCGACTGCGCCTTCTACCCTCTCCAGACGCACACCGCGAACCGCTGGAAGAGTGTCGCGACGGCATGGCTTGAGGGCGTGACACTACCGCCTGTTTTGCTGATTCAGGTTGGCGACAGCTATTTCGTGCGCGACGGGCATCATCGCATCTCCGTCCTCAAGACCTTCGGGCAGGAATTCATCGAGGCCAACGTGGTCTGGTGGGAGATCGCGGAATCGCCTGCCTACGCGCCTGCCAATGGCATTCAACAACTGGAGTCCGCGCCAGCGCCCTGCGGCTGCGCCTGACCTATCCCATACGTTTTTCCCCTCCTAAGACAGAGCGCCCCGACCGTCCCTCGGGGCGCTCTGTCATGGAATGGGGAGGGACAGCCGAAGCGCGGATTTTGAGTTATGTGAAGCAATGCCAACAAATGCCAACATTGAAGGGCGATAGATGTTGGCATTACTTGACATAATATTGAAAAAAGGAGGCGAGTCACAACTGCGCCCTCTTCTGGATTGGCACTCAATAATCCTGCAAGTCTGTTTGGTGAATCCAGACGCGTGTGACACAATCCGCGTCTGGAACAGAGCTTCCCCCTCGCACAGAGCCGCGCAGCCACCCCAAAGAGAGACTAAGATGAACCGTTTGAGTGCGCGCCACGTCAAGCTTTCCTGCCTCGCACTTATGGCAGCCCTCTCCGGCTACCTTCTGCTGGCTCTCGTGGCTCCCTTGCCTGCGCGCTCTCAGTCCGCATCCACGCTCCGCTTTCCCACGCCCACCCCGCCGGGCACGGATGGGGGTCAGGCCGAGGCGATTCCCGCGCCCTACTGCGAGGTCAAAGCGGAAGCGCGGCAGCCTATCATTCCGTTACCCTTCATGTCCAATCTCACCTGCGAGAATGGCCGTGCCGGAGAGTTCCCCTGCAACAACGTGGATTTGCTCTCCTTCCTCCCCCTTGACCAGATGGGCGGCGGCGAGGGGAACGACATCTGGGGTTGGACCGACCCGCAGACGGGCCGCGAATACGCGCTCATGGGGCGCAGCAGGGGCATCGCCTTCGTAGATATTACTGTTCCCCAGGAACCCGTGTACGTGGGCGACCTGCCCACCCACACATTTGAAAATCTCTGGCGCAGCGTCAAAGTGTACCAGGACCACGCTTACGTCGTCGCCGATTATGCTGGCGCTCACGGCGTGCAAGTCTTTGACCTGACCGAACTGCGGGACGTGACGAACCCGCCCGTCACCTTCACGGAGAGCGCGCACTACGATGGCTTTGGCAGCGCTCACAACATCGTCATCAACGAGGAGTCGGGCTTCGCCTACGCGGTGGGTATCTCATCAGGCGGGGAGATGTGCAACAAAGGACTGCACATGATTGACATTCGGGAGCCAACCCGCCCGACCTTCGCGGGCTGCTTCGGCAACGATGGCTACACTCATGATGCCCAATGTGTCGTCTACAACGGTCCCGACGCAGAGCACCGGGGCCAGGAAATCTGCTTCAACGCCAACCTAGACAGCCTGACGATTGTGGATGTGTCCGACAAGCAAGCGCCGCGTATGCTCTCGCGCACCGTCTACGAGGGCGTGGCCTACACGCACCAGGGTTGGCTCACCGAGGACCAGAGGCACTTCCTGCTCGACGATGAGTTCGACGAGCCAGATAACAATCACCCCACCCGCACCTACATCTGGGATCTCTCGGACCTGGATGAGCCGCGCGTCTCCGGACATTACGACCATCCCACCCGGTCCAGAGACCATAACCTCTACATCCACGAGGGCTTTGCCTACGAGGCGAACTTCCGCAGTGGGCTGCGCGTCCTCGACATAGCCGAGGTTGCCGATGCCCGCCTGACGGAAGTTGGCTACTTTGACGTGGACCCCACGAGCGACGCGGTAGCCTACGGTGGTGCCTGGGGTGTCTATCCCTTCTTCGAGAGCGGGTCCGTCGTCGTGAGCGATATGGAGCGGGGGCTTTTCGTCCTGAGGGCGAACCTCCCCGTAGAGGCCAGCCCGACCCCAACGGGAACCTCGAGTCCCACTGTCACTATCACGCAGACGCCCCCGCCGACGGGAACCGTCACCGGCACCATCAGCCCATCTACGACCAGTACGGCCACGCCGACTCGAACGAGCACTCCCATTGGACCGTCCGGTGAGCGCCTCCTTTACCTCCCCATCCTCCACCGCCGCTAGAGATAAAAAGGGGCCGCTCGGATGGAGCGGCCCTTCTTGTTTACGTCCTTCGTCTACGTTCCTTCGTCCGTCGCCAGCACCTTCCGGCTGCCGTACTGCATCTGGTAGAAGGCGTCGAACTCCGCGCCGCGCACCTTGCGCCACCACCACTCGTTCTCCACGTACCAGCGCACCGTCCTGCGAATCGCCTCCTCGCAGGAGTGCTTCGGCTCCCAGCCCAGCGCCATGACCTTCGACACGTCCAGCGAGTAGCGGCGGTCATGGCCTGCCCGGTCCTCAACGTACTGGATGAGCGAACGGTCCAGCCCCAACTCGTCCAGCAGAATCTCCACCATGCGGAGGTTCTCTATCTCGTGCCCGGTGGCGACGTTGTACGTCTCGCCGATGGCCCCCTTGTGCAGCACGAGGTCAATCGCCTCGCAGTGGTCGCCCACGTACTGATAGTCGCGCATCTGCCTGCCGTCGCCGTAGATGGGCAGTGGCTTCCCCTGAAGTGCGTTGGTGACGAAGAGCGGCACGACCTTCTCAGGGTACTGGTAGGGGCCGATGTTGTTCGCGCCGCGCGTGATGGTGACGGGCAGCCCGTGCGTGACGTGGTAGGCGTTCACCAGCAGGTCCGCCCCCGCTTTTGAGGCGGAGTAGGGCGAGCGCGGCGCGAGCAGGTCGCCCTCCGTGCTGCCATGCTCCCCCTCGATGTGCCCGTACACCTCGTCAGTCGAAATCTGGTGGTAGCGCAGGTTGCCGTGCCGCCGCGCCGCCTCCAACAGTTGATAGGTGCCCATGACGTTCGTGTGCATGAAGGCGTCGGGGTCGAGGATGGAGCGGTCAACGTGGGTCTCCGCCGCGAAGTTGACGATGGTGTCAATCTCGTGCTCGACGATGGCCCGTTCCACTGCCTCCGGGTCGGCGATGTCGCCACGAACGAAGCGGTAGTTCGGCTCGTCGCTCACTTCCAGCAGGTTGTCCAGGTTGCCCGCGTAGGTCAGCTTGTCGAAGACGACGAGGTTGTAGCGCGTGCCGTACTTCGCAATCGTGTGTATCACGAAGTTCGCTCCGATGAACCCGGCTCCCCCCGTGACGAGAATGTTTTTCATACAACGACTCTCCCTAAGTGTTGTGGGAATAGCAGATTAAGGAAGTGGACAGGTGTTTTATCCCTGCAATATGCGATTTTTAGAACTGCCCACTTTTTGGAGCGACACCGACAACTCATACTCAAACAGTTCAACGTCAATGGATTTTGAAGCTGCTAACAACAGGTCTTCGGATATTTCCCGCGCCACAATCATGCCTCTCACTTTCTGGGAAGTCTCTGCCAAGTTCTGCTCTATCCATCCCATATAGCGTTGTAACTGTCCGATGACACGGTCATAGCCTCTCGATACCTTAAGTTCAATGACTACGAGGTCACTATCTTCATCAACTGCTAGGATATAATGAATCGTCCGCCAACAGGGAACTCAATTCCTCGAATATCCTCATCCTCGTACAGTTTCAGCCCTCTCTCCAATAACCCCAAGTTCTTCGCCAGAAAGTTCTTTAGGTCTCGCTCATAAGCAAACTCGCTTGGTAAGCCAATTTCATTGTATCCTTCCTCATCAATTGCCTCTTCGGTTATCAGCCTGCTTGTACCCGTAGTCGTTCTTTCATAAATCGGGGACGGATCTCTATCAGGCTCATAAAGTCTATAAGTGTTTCCATCCATCTGATAGAACAAATCATCTTCGCCAGACGCCTTGGCATTGTAATGTATCCTGCTGGGTGCGTTCGTCGAGAGACGGGTCAGGTGGGCGGTAACTGTGCCTGGCTTGATCTTTGGATAATTGGCCCTAAACCACGCTAGAACCTGCTCTCTCTTTATAGGTTGGCCCTTCTCTAGCTTCAGGTTCTTGACCATGTCTTTCCTCAGCAGGTGGACTGGTTTTTCGTAGATTGCCATACCACTAACATCCTTTCATAGTGCTAAGAGTCAAAGATTACTCGCCTTCGAGTTGTCGCCCAATGGCGTCTTCAGCGCCTTCGGGCGGTACTCGCTGCGCGTGATTTCGACATTGCGCTCGATGACCAAGTTCCAACACTGGGTGAATCGTGCTCTTACTCTTCGCTGGCCGTTCTCAACGTTCTAATCTTGGCTATCGTGTCCTCGACACGTTTGTGTGCGCGTTCCATTAGCTCATAGGTGTAATAGTCAGCGTTAGTGACTTTTAGCTTCATGTCCAGCAGGGATTCCAGGATCAGGTCTAGCTCGTCCTTAGTCAGTTGCTCACTCATTGTAGCACCTCTACAGAATGCCCACCTTGGAGTTATCGCCCAGCGTCATCTTCAGCGCCTTGGGGCGATACTCGCTACGCGTGATCTCCACGTTGCGCCCGATGAGCGAGTCCGCGATGCGGTGCGGGATGTCCGTAATCGTCGAGTTCTCCAGCACGATGGAATGTTCAATCTCGGCGTTCTCGACGAGACAATCATAGTAGATGCTCGTGAACGGCCCCACATAGGCGTTGATGAGCCGTGTGTTGCGCCCGATAATGGCCGGGCCGCGCACCACCGAGTTGATAATCTCCGCGCCCTCCTGCACCGTTACGCGCTCATCCACCAGCGAGTCCCGGTCCACATAGCCCTCGACTTTGGGGACCAACTCTTCCAGCACCTTGGCATTGGCTTCGAGCATGTCCTTCTGCTTCCCCGTGTCAATCCACCAGCCCCGGTGAACGTAGGGGTGAACGTCATAGCCGTGCTCCACCAGCCACTGTATCGCGTCGGTGATTTCGTACTCCCCGCGCCACGAGGGCTGAATCGTGTTCACCGCCTCGTGGATGTGCTGGTCGAACATGTAGATGCCCACCAGCGCCAGGTTCGACGGTGCGGGCTTCTCGCGCGGCTTCTCAATGAGTTGCCGGATGCGCCGCTCCGGGCCGTCCGCCAGAATGGCGACACCGTAGTGCTCCGGCTCCTCCACAGGCTTGAGCACAATCTGCGCATTGTAAGCCTCCTCGCGGAACTCCCCGATGAGCTTGCCGATGCCGCCCTCGATGACATTATCGCCCAGGAACATCACGAACTTCTCGTCGCCCAGGAACGGTTGTGCCACCTTCACCGCGTGGGCCAGTCCGAGCGGCGCGTCCTGCGGGATGTAGGTGATCTGGACGCCGAACTGTGCCCCCTGCCCCACCGCCTCGCGGATTTCCGGCCCCGTGTGCCCGATGACGATGCCAATGTCGGTGATGCCCGCGTCGCGCAGTGTCTCGATGACGCGGAAGAGCACCGGCTTGTTGGCGACGGGCACCAACTGCTTGGCGCGGGTATAGGTCAGGGGGTACAGGCGCGAGCCTTTGCCCCCGGAAAGAATCAGCCCCTTCATGGCAGCGTTACCTCTCTTTGCACGAACCGACGACCGACGATTGACGACCGACGACCGCTAACGACAAGAGGCCGAAGCGAGACGCGCGATATGAAATAACGGCTCCTTACGTCCTGGGTTGTGCCGCAAGTCGTTGGTCGTAGGCGGTCGTCGGTCGTCCGTCGTCGCTCAAAAAATGCCAAAGACCTTCTTGCGTGTGCGCACGATGGAGCGCGGCTCCGGCAGGGTAATCGGCTCGTCGTTCAGCAGGGCGCGCGGCGTGTCCAGCACGAGCTTGCGCGCGAACTCCTCCCCGAACCAATCCGCCACCTGCTCGCGCGCCGTGGAGAGCTTCGGGTTGCGCCCGCGCGTCGTGTGCGCGTCGCTCGACAGAACGTGCGCCAGATTGTGCTCCAACAGCGCTCTGGCCGTCTCCTGCGCGCTCTCCCCGAACTTGCCGAGGATGCTCGCCGATGTGACCTGCGTCAGCACCCCCCTCTCCACCAGCCCCACGATGAGGTTCGGGTCATCCAGTACGGCGCGGTAGCGCTCCGGGTGAGCCAGAAGAATCCGGTAGCCCGCGAGTTGCAGGTCAAAGACCAGCTTGTCAATGAAGGGAGGCCAGTGGCTCCAACCGAGTTCCAGCAGCACCGTCTTCGAGTTGCCCAGCGTCAGCCACTTGCCCTCGTTGAGTTGCTGCGGCAGCGCGTCGTCAATGTAGCACTCCTGCCCCGGCAACACCTGGAGCGACAGCCCGGCGCGGCGCGCGCGAAGGGTCGCCTCGTGTGCCAGCGTGGGAATGACCTCGCTGCACGGTTCGCCCCCATGCCACATGTCATGCGTGTGCGGCGTGGCGACCAGAATTTCCGTGCCCGCCTCCTCCGCCATGACCATCATTTCCAGCGCCATCTCCCAGTCCTGAGCGCCATCGTCCAGGCCCGGCAATACGTGGCTGTGTAAGTCAATCATAAGAATCCTTCTTCGCCGCTATCGTTGTCTAATATCCGCTCAGGTCGCTCACTGCCCGCGCATTTGTCAGCGCCGTGCCGACGATGCGTGCCCCCACCTGTTCCAGCAGGGCGCGGGCGCGGGCCGCGTGCTCACGTTTCGTCTTCCCCGCCTGGAGCACCAGCAGCACCCCATCCGTTCGCGCCCCCAGAATCGCCGCGTCCGTCACGAGCACCACTGGCGGGGCATCGAATAGCACGATCTCTGCCTTCTGTTTCAGCGACTCAATCAACTGCGCCATGCGCGGCGAGCCGAGCAGTTCGGCGGGGTTGGGCGGCCTCGGCCCCGCCGGGAGCAGCCGCAGCCCCGCGACGCCCGTCTCCACCAGCGGCGGATTGAGAATCAGCGTCTCGTCCAGGAGCGCGTTGCTCAGGCCGGGCGAGTCGGCCACGCCGAAAATCGTGTGCTGGGCCGGGCGGCGCATATCCGCGTCTACTATGATGATTGAACGTCCGCCCTGCGCCATTGTGACGGCCAGATTCGCAAGAGCGGTGCTTTTGCCCTCGGTCGCCGCCGGGTTCGTCACGACCAGCGCCCGTAGCTCGCCAGCCAGCGCCGTAAATTCGAGATTGGTACGCAGGGTGCGATAGGCTTCGCTCACGGCGGATTGGGGGTCCGTGAGTGTCACCAGATTCACGCTTTGAGAAGTTGCCATGAACGCTTCACTCCGATGTTTACGCGGGCACGGTGGGCGCGAGGTCGGGCTGACCGGGCGGCACCTGACTGAGCACCATCAAATCTTTGCCCAGGTAGCGCTCGATGTCCTCGCGCGTCTTGATGGTATCGTCCAGCAGTTCGACCGCGAGCACGATGAGGCCACCCAGCAGCAGCCCCAGCAGCGCCCCCGCCGCCCCAGCAATTTTCGGACGCGGCGAGAAGAGCGCGCCCGGACCTGCCGGGGCGATGACCGTCACGTCAATCTGCTCCTCCCGAAGCTGCTGGGCATTCGCCTCTTCAATCTGCGAGACGAACTCGTCGGCGAAGCCGTTGGCGATGCGCGCCGCAATCTCAGGGTCGCGGTCGGTCACGTCAATCTGCATCACGAGGTTGCTGGGGCTGGGGCTGACCGTCACCTGATTCAGCACCTCGTAGGGGTTCTTGTCGAGTTGTAGTTCGTCCACCACCGGGACAGCGGTCTCTGCGGAGTCAATGCGCTGCGCGAAGCTCGCCAGCACCTCGCGCGATGCCTGAAGCCGCCCGAAATCCAGCGAGCCCGCCCGCACGATGAGCCGGGCCGACGCCCGGTACTGCTCTGGCTGGGCCGCGTTCAGCGCGTAGGCAACCACCCCGGTCAGGAGCGCCGCCACCACTACAATCCAGCCGCGCTGCACGATGATGCGCCAGTATTCTTTCAACTCCATACGCCTCTCCCACTCACCGCGCCCGAACTACCCGGTAGTTTACCACGAAATATCCCATCTTCATTCCTGCCGTCCGCATTCGTCCTTCGTCCACCGTCCACCGTCTATTTCGGAATCTCTCCAAGCACGCGCCCCACCAACCGCTCCGCCTCCTCGCGGGAGCGCACGCTGTCGTCCATGTAATCGAGCGCGAAGGCCAGCGCCACCGCCGTTGCCAGCGCCAGCCCCACCCGCAGCGGCACATCCAACTGCGAGCGCAGCCCGGCACTCATCGGCACAGCACCACTGTCATGTACCAGAATCAGCCGCATCCGGCGGAGCGTGCCCCACCATTCGTTAGTCAACTCCTCCAGGTCATTCTCCACCGCCTGCTTGACGGCGCTGCCCAACTCCACCGCCTGCTCCTCCGTCGCCGCGCTGAGTGCGATTTCCACCTCCCGGTGAGTATCCTGTGCGCGGATGACGCTCGTGATGGCGATTGGAGTCTGCCCCTCACCTTCTTCCGGTGGCGGCAAATACTGCTGGACGATGGAGGCGAAGGTGCTGCCCCTGATGATTTCGGTCAGGTCGTCCGCGATGTACTCGCTGGCCTGCACCGCGCTCAACGTAGGGTCCTGGTTCAGGTTCTCGCCCTCCGTCGGGATGAACGAGACCGTATACTGCACCTCGTAGCCATAGGTAACGTGCGGCTCCTCGTAGGTCAGGTAGCTGACCAAAGCCACCAGCAGCGGAAGTAACAGAAGGAGCCACCAGCGGCGAAGCAGGATGCGGCCATACTCACGAAGTTCCATGCGATGATTCCTCAAAGGGGTGCGGCAGCGCCAGCCGCCTCTGGTGCGCGGCGTAGCACTCCTCGACCCACTCCCGTATCCGGCCCTTGAAATGCGCCACGTCGAACTGCCCCGCGTGCGCGCGAATCAGCGTCCTGTCGAAGCGCGTCGCCTCGAAGCGGCGCACCGCCTCCATCAGGCTCTCGGCGGTTGGCTCCCGGAAGAACAGCCCCGTCTCGCCGTCCCGCACCGTGTCCAGCGCGCCCCCGGCGGCGTAGGCGATGACGGGCACCCCCGCGCTCGCCGCCTCCAACGGAGCGATGCCGAAATCCTCCTCGCCGGGGAAGATGAAGGCCCGCGCCCCGCCCATCCAGCGGCTCAACTCCTCGTCGCTCACCCGCCCCACGAAGCGCACGTTCGGCGCGGCGGCGGCCTCCAACTCCGCGCGGTCCCGCCCATCCCCCGCGATGACGAGCGGCAGTCCCAGCCGCGAGAACGCCGCCACCGCGAGGTCAATCCGCTTGTAAGGGATGAGCCGCGAGACGATGAAAAAATAATCCCCCGTCTCCCCCGGCGCGAAACGGTGAGT
>DASVVH010000203.1:0-11751 GCA_036386615.1 Ardenticatenaceae bacterium | reverse complement strand
AGAGCGATAAAGGTAGGCTGTACTTTACATAAGATTAGGGAGTGAGCAAGTGATGAGTGGTGAGACTTTGACACGACGATAGTGAGTGGTCAGGGCTGTATCAAAGTAGCGCGGCTTGTAATATAACTAACACCCACATAGCAGTTACTTTTCACTATACTGGCCGCTTATCGCTCGCCAGTACTGGCCGTTACTGGCCTCTACTGGCCTCTGTGCCCTCCGGCCCCTTTCTCGCTCCCGCTCCTCCTTCGTCTATCCAACTTTGACACAGCCCTGAGTGAGTAGGCTGCTAAGTGGACAGCAGCCTCTGTGAAGACTATAATGCCCCGCTGTTTGCCGATTCGAGGAGAGTGTCCATCTTGGATTCGTTTTCGTTACCCCGCTCAGAGGATTTGCGCGTCTGCCCCACCTGTGGCGCGTGGATTCGTAGCGAGCGATCAGCCTGCCCCTGGTGTGGGACCGCCAACGCTGGCTCCGCGCCCGCACCTGCAACCATAGCTGCCATAGATACCCTGCCCGCCGGAGGCATCCTCCAGCCCAGCAGCGAGGAGCCGACCCGCGCCTATCAGAGGGTTGACGAGGAGCCGCCCTCTACACTGGACGAAGGCCCGCCGGACGCGCCGGAGGAGCCTTCGCCGCTGACCTCGCCCGGACGCCGCTTCTGGGTTCGCGCCTTCACAATGGCCGGGCTGCTGGTGGCGTTGGTCATCATCAGCCTGGGCGGACTGGGCGTCTACCAGGGTCTGCACGACCGTCAGGTGCAGGACCAACGCGCCGCCATTCGCTACTTCGAGCAGGGCCAGGGACTGATGGAGGAGGAGCGGTATGAGTTGGCCGTCGCCTCGTTCCGCGAGGCGGTGCGGCTGGAGCCGAACTTTGTTGCCGCCGAGCAGATGCTTGAGGCGGCACAGTACAACGCCGACGTGGCAGCCGGGCGCATCCCGACGGAGACGCCCACGAGCGAGGCAACCGAGGCAACAACAATAGGGACAGGGGCCGATGCGACGGCAACGGCCTCCCCCACGCGCGGCCCCAACCGGGAGGAAGAGCTTTTCGAGGAGGCGGTCGCGGCACTGGAACGCGAGGATTGGGGCATCGCGGCGGCGACCTTCGATTTGCTGACCTCGCAGGCTCCGGGCTATCGCACGGAAGAGGTGGAAGATGGCCTCTTCGAGTCGAACATGGAGGCAGGGAGAGAGGCGCTCGAAGACGAAGAGTTGGACGACGCCCTGCGCCACTTTGACCGGGCGCTCGCCGTCCGCCCGAACAGCATCGAGGCGCAGCAGCAGCGCCGCATGACCTCGGCCTACCGGACGGGGCTGCGCGCCTTCACGCGCGAAGACTGGAGCATGGCTGCCGACCAACTGCGGACTGTTTACCTGCTCGACCCGGAGTTCCTGGACACGACGGAGATGCTGGCCGAGGCCCACTACAATCTGGGCCAGGAGTTCGAGGCGCGGAGCATCTGGTGCTCGGCGGCGCAGCAGTACCGCTCGTCGGTGGCGGTGGTTGCGAATGACCAGATTTCGCGGCTGGCACAGACTGCCAACAACCGTTGCGTGGTGCGGGCGACCGCCGCGCCGCCCGTCGTGGTGCGCTCCTCTCCGACGAGCACAGTCAGGAATGTGCAGCCGACGGTGACGGGCGAGTCGGGGCCGAGGCCGACGAATACGGCTGGCGCGCCGACACAGGTTGTTACGGCGACGGCAACGATTCCGGTGGTCGTTGTCGAGAGCACGCCGACGATTGCGCCTGTTCTCCCCTCGCCTACATTTGCGCCGCCCCCCCCAACAGCGACGAGCGTGCCCGCTCCGGCTGCCGGGTTCCAACTGGCGGGGATGAGCGAGAATCTGGGGGCGGGCTGCGGCGGCCACTACATCCTGGGCACCGTGCGCGCGCGTGATGGTTCGCCTCTGTCGGGGGTGACGATTCTGGTCGTGGACCAGCACGGGAATCGCTTCACCGCGGTAAGCAAGGTGGACCCGGCGGGCGCATACGACCTCCCCATCCCCTTCCAGGTGAGCAGCTATGAGGTGATGATTGCGAGCGGGGACGCGGTTATCAGCCCGCGCATCGCGGTTCAGCACACGGAGGCGATGGCGCAGTCCCCGCAGGCGTGCCACATCCTGAACTGGCAGCAGCAGTAGGGCAGCAATCGTTCAGGGTGGCGCTCACAGAACAGAAGAGAAGGGAGAGGTGTTGCGACGCCTCTCCCTCCTCTTTTGCGTGCAAGGGGGTTTAGAACAAGCCTACGGTGTTGCCCTGCTCGTCTATGTCTATGTCCCAGGCGGCGGGGTGCGCGCCGAGGCCGGGCATGGTCATCATGTCGCCCGCGAGGGGGTAGATGAAACCCGCGCCCACGGAGGCGCGAACCTCGCGGATGGGGAAGGTAAAGCCGGAGGGCGCGCCCTTCAGGTTGGGGTCGTGCGAGAGGGAGAGGTGCGTCTTCGCCATGCAGATGGGGAGGCCACCGAAGCCCGCCGCCTCAAAGCGGGCAATCTGCTCGTCGGCGGCGTCACTATACGCTACGTCTGCCGCGCCGTAAATCTCTCGCGCGATGGTCTCAATCTTGGCCTTGATCGGCTGGTCGAGGGGGTAGAGGAAGCGGAAGTGGTCGCCCGCGCTTCGTTCCGCCGTTTCGATGACGAGTTGGGCCAGCGCCTCGCCGCCGCGCCCGCCCTCCGCAAAGACGGAGGAGACGGCCATGCCCCGCGCGCCCGCCTCCTCGGAGATGCGGCGCACGGCCTCAATCTCGCTGGGATGGTCTTCGGGGAAGGTGTTGAGCGCGACGACGACGGGTACGCCGAATTTGCGCGCGTTCTCTATCTGCTTGCGGAGGTTCGCGCCGCCCTCGTACACCTCATCGGGGTTCTCCTGCAACAGTTCGGACGGGAGCGGTTTGCCCGCGACGATGCGATGGTTGCCGGAATGGCTCTTCAGGGCGCGGATGGTGGCGACCATGACGGCGACGCTGGGGCGGAGGCCAGAGGCGCGGCACTTGATGTCGAAGAACTTCTCACCGCCGATGTCCATGCCGAAGCCCGCCTCGGTGACGACGTAATCGGCGACTTTGAGGGCAATCCGGTCAGCGAGAATGGAGGAGCTGCCGTGCGCGATGTTGGCGAATGGCCCAGCGTGGATGAAAGCAGGCGTGTTCTCGATGGTCTGCATGAGGGTGGGCTTCAGCGTCTCGCGCATGAGCACCGTCGCCGGACCCGCGCCGCGAACATCGTTGGCGGTGATGGGCTGCCCCTCGGTGGAGAAGGCGACGACCATGCGCCCGATGCGCTCGCGCAGGTTGCGTAGAGCCTCGACGTTGGTGTTGCCCGTGACGAGGGCCATGATTGCCATGAGTTCGGAGGCGACGGCGATGTCGAAGCCGGTGTCGCGGGGCTTGCCGTGCTTGTCGCCGCCGAGACCGATAGTGACGTGGCGCAGGAAGCGGTCGTTCACGTCCATGACGCGCCGAATCTGGATGCGTTGGGGGTCTATTGCGACGGGGAGGGAGTTGTGATACCAGGCGTTGTCGGTGAGGGCGGCGAGGAGGTTGTGGGCAAGGGCGAGGGCGTGAATGTCGCCCGTGAGGTGCAGGATGGATTCTTCGAGGGGGATGACCTGGGAGTAGCCACCGCCCGCGCCGCCGCCCTTGATGCCGAAGACGGGGCCGAGGGAGGACTGGCGAATGACGATGGCCCCACGTTTGCCGAGGCGGTTCAGGGCCATGCCGAGGCCAATGGTGGTGGTGGTCTTGCCCTCGCCCAGAGGGGTGGGGGTGATGGCGGTGACGAGGATGTACTTGCCGTCGGGCCGATGTTGCAACTCGTCGAGGAGGTTGAGGTCAATTTTGGCCTTGTATCTACCGTGAGGCTCGACGAAGTGGTCGGGGATGCCGAGCGCTCCGGCAATGCTGGTTATCGGTTCGGGTCTGGCCTGGGAGGCAATCTCTAGTGAGGATTTCATGGCGGTTCTCTTTGAGCAGGGCGAGAATGGCTGCAAGCGCCAGCCTGTACTATCCTCGATTTTGCCGGAGTTGCCTAGTGATAGAAGTCGCGGGTTGCGGAGTGAGGAGGGCGAAGGGGGAATGACAGTGGACGGTGGACGATGAAGGATAACGATATATGGAGAATAGAGGGCGAAGTGGGGAGCGGGGGCTATTTATGACAAGTACGGCCTACCAAAGCCTACCTTCAAGCAGGTGTGGGGTAGGCCCTAATTGACATAAAGTTAAATACATTGAACGATGGCCGATGTGTGCTAAGGTTGTAAAGAAATAGACGTGACCTGCGGGATGAGCTTCCCGCAGACGGGGGGCAGGGAGTTTGCCAGCCCCCATGAATTCCGTTATCATTGACCAAACAAGCGTTTGGTTGGCGGAGGGCCGATGGATACTAATGGAAATGCGCGAAGTGCGGTGCCGAAGGCGATTGGCTATGTGGCGCTGTGGACGGACCAGCCGGAGCGACTGCGCGACTTTTTCGCCACGATGTTTCATTACGAGGTGGTGTACGAGGACCGTAGCGTGATTGTCTTCGATATGGAGGGCGAAACGGACCTGATTGTCCAGCGCGTGGACGAGCAGACGCGGCACCTTAATGGTACGACTCAGTTCGGGATGTATGTGGAGGATATGGGCAAGCTGACGGAGACGCTTCAGAAGCGGGGGGTGTCGCTGACGCAGGCGATGATGGAACTGGGCGAAGACCAGTACCTGACGCTCGTCAATACGCCGACGGGCCATACTGTCGAGTTGGTGGGCGGGAGGACTTTCGAGGTAGACGAGGACGACCTGGATGACTTCGAGGATGAAGAGGGGGATTGGCCCGACCCATAGGGCAGAGCATCCTGTGCCCTTACGGGTCCGGCAGTCCTTTTTGTAGCTGAGGAGCAGATGATTTCTTTCCAGCCGACTGAAGAGCAGCAGATGATCGCGGAGACGGTGCGCCAGTTCGCGGTGGAGCAGGTGCGGCCCCAGGCTCACGAGGCGAATGAGAAGCGCGCGTTGTCCGCGAGGATTGTATCAGGGGCACGGGAGTTGGGGCTGGTGCCCGCGAATATCCCGGAGCAGTACGGCGGGTATGGGGAGGCGCATTCGGCGCTTACGGCAGTTCTCTTCGCAGAAGAACTCGCCTACGGCGACCTGTCGACGGCGCTGCACGTCCTCGCGCCCGCGTCGGTTGCCACGCCCCTGCTGAAGTTCGGGACGGAGGAGCAGAAGCAGGCGTATTTGCCTCGCTTCGCGGAGGATGGTTTCTTCGCATCGGCGGCGCTGGTGGAGCCGATGTGGAGCTTCGACCCTTCGGAATTGAAGAGCCGTGCGGAGCGGACTGAAGCGGGGTACTTGCTTTCGGGCCAGAAGAGCTACGTTACGGTGGACGAGGGGGCAGAGAGGCACCTGCTGCTGGTCTATGCACGAGACGAGAGCACGGGAACAACGCAGGCGTTCCTGGTGGAGCGCGATACGGAAGGGGTGATGGTGGAGGAGCGGGAGCGGGGCATGGGCCTAGGGGCGCTTCAATTCCATTCGGTGCGGTTCGACGAGGTGGAGTTGCCAGTGAGCGCGCGGCTGGGCAACGGGTCAGCGATTGACGTGAATAGGGTGCTGGATTACGCGCGTGTCGGCGGCGCGGCGCTGGCGACTGGTTTGGCGCGGGCGAGTTACGAGTACGCTCAAGAGTACGCGAAGCAGCGAGAAGCGTTTGGGAAACCAGTGGCGCAGTTCCAGTCCATCGCGTTCATGCTGGCGGAGATGCGGATTGCCGTCGAGTCTATGCGGCTGCTGACGTGGGAGGCGGCGTGGAAGCTGGATCAGGGGCAGGAGGCGACGGGGGCCTCGGTGCTTGCCAAGCAGTTTGCCGACGAGTACGTGCTTCAGGTGGCTGACCGCGCGGTGCAGGTTCTGGGCGGGCACGGGTACATCCGGGAGTATCCGGTGGAGCGGTGGCTGCGGGAGGCGCGGGTGTTCGGGACGGTGGAAGGGATAGGGATGGTGTGAGCGGGATGCGGGATGTGAGATATGGGATACGAGATGCAGGATACGGGATAACGGCATAACGCAAGGGCGCAAAGACGCAAAGACGCCAGGGGATTATAGCGAACGGTAAAAGCAAGAGAGCGAAATGAGTCTTTGTGTCCGTTCTTTGTGTACTTTGTGCCTCTGTGGTGAAAATCCGTTATCCGTTATCTCACATCTCACATCTCATATCCCACATCTCATAGCAAGGTGGAGTCTTATGATTGATTTCTCGAAGCCGAAGCCAATTCTGATGCAGGAGCAGGTGCTGGACGCGATTGCGCGGCAGGTGATGCGGCCCATCTCGCGGAAGTATGATGACCTGGAGGAGACGCACGAGCGGCCCTGGGAGTACGTCAATGCCATCTGGCAGGGAATGCAGATGATGGGCTTCAATGGGCTGACCGCGCCGGAGGAGAACGAGAAGAAGGAACGTGACCCGAAGCGGCCTCCCATTGGGAACCAGATGCTGATTCACGTCATCGAGCGGTTGAGCTACGGGGATGCGGGCATCTACCTCTGCACGCCGGGCGGGGCGCTGGGCGGGGCGGCAGTGGCGGCGGCGGGCACGCCGGAGCAACGCCAGCGCTTTCTGGAACGCTTCAATGGCGGGGAGCCGAAGTGGGGGGCGATGGCGATGACGGAGCCGCAGGCGGGGTCGGACACGGCGGCGATTCGGACGCGGGCGCGGTTGAGCGAGGATGGGACGGAGTGGGTTCTGAACGGAGAGAAAATCTTCGTGACGGGCGGGCTGATGGCGGCGCAGGATAGCGACGGCTTCGTGGTGGTGTGGGCGACGGTGGACCCAACGCTGGGGCGGGCGGGGATGAGGCCGTTCGTGGTGGAGGCGAGGACGCCGGGGATGACGGTGACGAAGCTGGAAAAGAAGATGGGGATTCGTGCCTCGGATACGGCGGCGATTGTTTTCGAGGAGTGCCGCATTCCATTTGAGAATGTGCTGGGCGACCCGACGCTGGCTACGCCGGAGGCGGTTCGGGAGGGGGCTTCCAGGCAGGGGTTCAAGGGGGCGATGGCGACTTTCGACGCGACGCGGCCTGCCGTAGCGGCAAGTGCTATCGGCATCGGCAACGCGGCGCTGGAGTTCGTGAGGGAGTTTCTGGCGGGGGAGGGGGTCGAGGTCCGCTACGGTGTGCCATACCAGAAGCAGAGCGCGGTGGAGCGGGACTTGATTCGGATGGAGGCGGAGTTGCGGGCGGCGTGGCTGCTGACGCTGAAGGCGGCGTGGCTGATGGACCAGCGGCTGCCCAATAATCTGGAAGCCTCGATGTGCAAGGTGAAGGCGGGCGAGGTGGTGACGTGGGTGACGCAGAAGGCCGTGGAGATTCTGGGGCCGGAGGGGTACTCGACGAAGCACCTGCTGGAGAAGTGGATGCGAGACGGTAAAATTAACGATCTGTACGAGGGAACAGGGCAGATTAACCGGATGATTGTGGCGCGGAATATTCTGGGCTACAAGACGAGCGAGTTGCGGTAGGGCCGTTCAAAGGAGAGCCAGAGCATGAGTTACAACATCCGGCGCGTGGTAGTCATTGGCGCGGGTACGATGGGGGGCGGCATCGCGGCGCACGTTGCGAACGCGGGGCTGCCCGTTACGCTGCTGGACGTGGTGCCGCGCGAGGAGGGGGCGAAACGTAACGCGGTGGTGGAGAAGGGATGGAAGGCGGTTCTGGACTCCAAGCCCGCGGCGCTGATGCGGGCTGAGAACGCGGCGCTGGTGACACTCGGCAACCTGGAAGACGACTTTGATGTGGTCTCGGAGGCGGACTGGATTATCGAGGTCATCGTGGAGCGGCTGGATGCAAAGCAGGCGCTGATGGCGCGGATAGACGCGGCGCGGCGCGAGGGTGCCATCGTGAGCACGAATACGTCGGGCATTCCTATCGCAGCGATTCAGGAGGGGCGGTTAGAGGGTTTCCGCGAGCATTTTTTGGGTACACATTTCTTCAATCCGCCGCGCTATCTGAAGCTGCTGGAACTGATTCCCGGCCCAGAGACGAAACGGGAGGTGGTTCAGGCGATTCAGCAGTTCATGGAGCGGGTGCTGGGCAAGGGCGTGGTGCTGGCAAAGGACCGCCCGAACTTCATTGCGAACCGCATCGGCTCGTGGGCGGGCAACCACCGCCTGAACTGGATTGTGGAGAACGGGTACGGGGTCGAGGAGGTGGACGCGATGAGCGGGCCATTCGTCGGCAATCCGAAGACGGGCACCTTCCGGCTGCTGGACCTCGTGGGGCTGGACGTGGCGGCGGGGGTGGCGGAGAATTTGTACCGGGCGCTGCCGGATGACTCTGACCGGGAACGGCTGCGCCGGACGGAGCTTGTGGGGAGGATGCTGGACCGGGGGATGCTGGGGAACAAAGCGGGGCAGGGCTTCTATAAGAAGGTGGGGAAGGAGTATTACCCGCTCAACCTTCAAACGCTGGAGTACGAGCCGCCAACAAAGCCGCGCCTGGGGTTGGTCGGCAAGCTGCGGAAGGTGGAGCCACTAGAAAAGCGGCTGAAGGCTATCTTTGAGGCCGACGCGGACGACCGGACGGCGAGGTTCTGGCGCGAGACGACGCTGCCCGTACTGGCTTACGCCTCGAAGCGGGTGCCGGAAATCGCCAATCGCATTGTGGACGTGGACAACGCGATGAGGTGGGGCTACAACCAGGCGCTCGGCCCGTTCGAGGCATGGGATGCTATCGGCGCGCGCGCGGCGACGGAGGCGATGGAGGCGATGGGCTGGGAGGTCGCGCCCTGGGTTCACGCGATGCTGGACGCGGGGTTGGAGAGCTTCTATCGCCGCGATGGGCATGGGCGGGTGGTGGCGTATTATGACCCGCAGTTGCACGACTACCTCATGCTCCCGCGCGACCCGATGCACATCTCGATTGACGATCTGCGGGCAGGGGGGCGCGAGTTGCACCGCAACGAATCGGCGAGCCTGCTGGACATGGGCGACGGCGTGCTGCTCTTCGAGTTTCATGCGAAGATGAACGCGCTGGACGAGCACATCCTGCGGATGGGCCACAAGGCGCTGACGCTGCTGGATGAGGAGGAGTGGAAGGCGCTCGTCGTCGGCAACCAGGGCGAGAATTTCTGCGTTGGGGCGAACGTCGCGATGATTGGGATGGGCGCGGCGAGTGGACAGCTTGATATGGTTCGCGCGGCGGTAGACCAGACTCACGAGTTGTTGATGTGGATGCGTTTCAGTCCGAAGCCCGTCGTGGTGGCACCCTTTGGAATGACGCTGGGCGGTGGGGTGGAGGTTGCCATGCACGGCACGCGCATCGTTGCATCCGCCGAGACTTACATGGGGTTGGTGGAGGTGGGGGTTGGGTTGATTCCGGGCGGGGGCGGCGTGAAGGAGATGCTGCGGCGCGTTGTCAGCCCGCACGTCAAAGCGGGGGGCGACCCGTTGCCATACCTGCAAAAAGCCTTCGAGACGATAGCGCTGGCGAAGGTCGCTACATCGGCACAGGAGGCACAGGCGTGGGGTTTCCTCTCGGACGAGGACCGCATCGTCATGAATGGGGACCACCTGCTGGCCGAGGCAAAGAGGACGGCCCTCGCGCTCGTCGAGGAGGGATACGTGCCGCCGCCGCGCAACGAGCGGCGAATCTACGCGATTGGCGAGTTGGGACTGGCGGCGTTGCGCGCGGCTATCTTTGGGATGGTGCAGGGGCACTACGCGAGCGAGCACGACGCTAAAATCGCTACCAAGCTGGCCTACGTCCTCTGTGGCGGCGACTTGACGCAGCCGCAGTGGGTGGCGGAGGATTACCTCAACAGCCTGGAGACCGAGAAGTTCATGGAATTGGTACAAGAGCCGAAGACACTCGAACGTATCATGCACATGCTCCAAGCGGGCAAGCCGCTGAGGAACTAACCCGGTGCTTGAGCTATAATCGTCTCAGTGAACGAGAGACACGGGAAAGCGAGGCTGCACGATGGCTTCTTCACCCAAGCCACCCGTAACAAAAGAGTGGCCGGAGCAGGGGCAGTGGACCTATAAAGATTGGGAGCGCCTGCCTGATGATGGTTGGCGCTACGAGGTAATAGATGGAGTGCTCCATATGACACCACCGCCTTCAATGGCCCATCAGGACACCTCCAACAACTTGGCTTTTGCTTTGACGGAGTACGTTAAAAGGAGAGGGCTGGGGCGGGTTTACACCGCCCCTACAGGGGTTCGATTACCTGAACAGCGAGTGCCGTTGCAGCCCGATATCTTCTTCATTAGCGCGGAGCGGAAAGGCATTATTGGGTCTCAGTACGCTGAGGGCGCACCCGATCTGGTGGTCGAAATATTATCCCCAAGCAACTGGTCGTATGACCGCAAAGAGAAGTTCCTGCTCTACCAGGAAGCAGGTGTGCCGGAATACTGGATTGTGGATCCACGCAAGAAGACTGTCGAGGTCTTCTTGCTGGATGACGGTGAGTACATCTTAACAGGTGAATGGGGGATGGGGGACGTAGCTACCTCGAACGTGATAGCTGGATTTCAGGTTCCGGTTGCTGATGTGTTTGCTGACTTATGAGGGTGCAGAGAAGGATAAGTGCGATGAGAGAAGCGGTGATTGTATCGGGCGTCCGAACGGCTGTGGGCCGGGCACACAAGGGGTCGCTGGCGACGGTGCGCCCTGATGACTTAGCGGCAACGGTGGTGCGAGAGGCAATCGAGCGGGCGGGTATCGAGCCTGAACTTGTGGAGGATGTGATTCTCGGCTGTGCCATGCCGGAGGCGGAGCAGGGGCTGAACGTGGCGCGTATCGCGGCGATGCGCGCGGGCTTGCCGACGAGTGTCGCGGGGCAGACAGTCAATCGTTTCTGCTCCAGCGGCTTACAGGCTATCGCTACCGCCGCGCAGAGTATCATGACGGGGATGGCGGAGGTGGTGGTGGCGGGCGGGGTCGAATCCATGAGTATGGTACCGATGACGGGCAATCGCTTCGCCCCAAATCCGCACCTGGCTGAGAGCTACCCCGAAGCCTTCACCTCAATGGGTCTCACCGCCGAGAACGTGGCCGAGCGCTTCGGCGTGAGCCGGGAGGAGCAGGACGAGTTCGCGCTGCGCTCGCACCAGCGCGCCGTTGCTGCCGTTCAGGAGGGTAGATTCCAGGAGGAGATTGTGCCCGTAATGGTTCGCAAGGTGTGGGTGGACGATGACGGCGAGCGACAGGAAGGGAGCTTCACCTTCGACAGAGATGAGAGCATTCGTCAGGAGACGAACCTGGAAGCACTTGGCAAGCTGCGCTCGGTCTTCCGCAACGGCGGCACGGTGACGGCGGGCAACTCTTCCCCCACGAACGATGGGGCGGCGGCGGTGGTGCTGATGAGCCGCGAGAGGGCGGAAGCGTTGGGGCTGGAGCCAGTGCTGGCTTTCCGCTCCTTTGCCGTTGGTGGCGTGGCCCCGGACATTATGGGTATCGGCCCCGTTGTAGCTATTCCTAAGGCGGTTAAGTTGGCAGGGCTGACGTTGGAGGATCTGGACCTCATCGAACTGAACGAGGCGTTCGCGGCGCAGAGCCTCGCCGTGATTCGCCAGCTTGAACTTGACTCCGGGAAGGTGAATGTGAACGGCGGTGCGATTGCCCTCGGTCATCCATTAGGCTGTACGGGTGCGAAGCTGACCGTGCAGTTGATGCACGAGATGCAGCGCCGTGACGCACGCTACGGCCTCATTACGATGTGTGTGGGGGGCGGGATGGGTGCCGCGGGTGTCTTCGAGCTATTAT
>DASVVH010000202.1:0-3346 GCA_036386615.1 Ardenticatenaceae bacterium | reverse complement strand
TTCTATCTGGTTCCGCTTCTCAACCCTGACGACGGCGATACGACTTCCATGCTCTTACAAACTGCTCTCCTTCTGGCGCGAACGTAGCCTGCACGGCACCATCGGCGGGCCGCGGTGTGCTATCTTCAACTTTTCTCCATCCTCCTGTACTTTTATGTTATTATTGGTGACAACGGGTAGAAACCACCCTGAAAAACCGAACCGCACAAGGAGGTGCGACTCATGAAGCGCGTAGGATTGCTCGTCGGGCGGGAGACCTCTTTCCCCGAAGCCCTGATTGCCGAAATCAATCGCCGTGACCTCGGTGTACATGCCGAGATGGTCAAGCTGGGCGCGACCCCCATGAACGCCACCTGCTACTACGACGTGCTTCTGGACCGCATCTCTCACGAGGTTCCCGTCTACCAGAGCTATCTCAAGAACGCCCTTCTCCAGGGTACCTACGTCATCAACAACCCCTTCTGGCGCATCGCGGATGACAAGTACTTCGGCACCTCTCTCGCCAACGCCATCGGCGTCGCGGTCCCGAAGACCATCGTCCTGCCCAACAAAGAGTATATTCCGGGCGTGGTCGCCGACTCGCTCCGCAATTTGGAACACCCCGTTGATTGGGATGGTATTCTGGAATACACGGGGCTGCCCGCCGTGCTCAAAACGCATTGGGGCGGCGGCTGGAAGGATGTTTACGTCGTGCATTCTAAAGAGGAGTTGCTGGGCCACTACGACCGCAGCGGCCTCCAGACGCTCATCCTGCAAGAGTACATCCAGTGGGAGCAGTACGTGCGCGTCATCGTTGTGGGGCGGCAGTACGTTCTTCCCGTGCTCTGGAACCCGCATGTGCCGCACTTCGAGCGTTACAGCGCCCCGCAGCCGCCGCTGTTCAACGACCTTCGCGCCCGCATCGAGGCCGATGCGCTCAAGCTGTGTGACGCGCTGGGCTACGACATGAATACCGTCGAGTTCGCCATCCGCGACGGCATTCCGTACGCGATTGATTTCATGAACTCCGCGCCCGACTTCGACATCTCCAGCCTGGGCGAGGGCTACTTCGACTGGACGGTGGACAAGATGGCTGACTACATCATCCGCGTTGCCCTCACGCCGCGCGCGGAGCAACGGCTACACTGGTCCACCTTCATCGGTGCGCCCTGGGAACTGACGGGGGAAGCTGAACCTCAACTCGTTGGCACCCCAATGTAACTCCTTCCTTCTTCACGACACCACATTGAAAGGGCATGACTCACGTCGTGCCCTTTTTCCTGCCTCGACTAGGACCTGCGGAACACCGAAAGGCCCACGATTGTCCTCATCGGAATCCTATTCACAACGGCCCTCTAAAGTCGTATGCTGGTACTCGTAAGACGGAATGTAAAACCATCTGATAGAGGAGGGCCACATGACCTTCAAAACCATCGTACTCCGCTTTGGCTTCCTGGTGCTCCTGTTTAATGGCGCGTGGGCCTTCCTCGCCGTACATAATGGTTACGGGTATGGCGCGGGGATGTGGGCGAGCCTGCTCGTCTACATGGCGGCGGGTTTCATCGCCGCGCGCCACCTAAGCCAGCGCGATGCCATGCTCGCGGGTGCTGCTATCGCGCTCGTCGAGGCAACGGCTGGCTTCGCTCTCGCCTACGCTCTCGGCGCGTATGGCACCCTTGATTTGCCCGCCTCCTGGTGGCCCGTGATGCTGGCGCTCTTCGCCGTCACCCTGCCCCTCGTAGGTGCCGCGTTCGGTGCCCTCGGTGCCCTCCCCGTTCGCGCCAGCCACAACTGAGCCAGCTATATCCTGTTGTGGATTTGGCTCAATTATTAGTAGCCTCTGAGACAACTAGGGACCAAACAGGACACTATCGGGCGAACCAATGATTGCTGCACGGTCCCAGTAACCAGTGGAGCACAGTGAAGCCCTGGGAAATTGTCGCGGGCGGGCGGGGGGAGCCTTTAGCGCAGCAATCGCTTGTCCCCGACGCGGCGGGTGACTTTGAGAGTGTCGAGGTGTTCCAGGAGCGCGATAGCGTATTTGCGGGAGGTGTCGAAGCGGTCACGCAGGGCGGCGGCGGTGATTTCCCCCTGCTCTTCAAAGAGGGCGCGGACACCCTGTACCATCGTCTCGTAGGCATCGCGGCCCAGCAGCACATCGTGGCTCGCGCGCACGAGGTCGCCACGCGCCACAAGATAGTCGAGTAGCGGCTCGCCGACCCACGCGGCAGCCTCGCTGGGGTTTGGCGGCGTGAACGGCTCGGCGGCAAAGCGAGCGAGTAGCGTATCCACCTTGCCCTGCTGTTCCGCGTCCAGCATCACCTCCCAGCCAGGTTGCGCTACCCACTCGCCAGAGAGGCGCACGGTGCCCGCCTCGGCCAAGGCATCAAGAAAAGCGGCGGCTGCTTTGGGCTTGAGACCCACGCGGCTGGCGACCTCCTCGCGGGGAAGGCCCAAGCGCAAAGGAAGGGCCGCGTGGTTTGCGGCGACAGCGCGCAGGAGTTGTTCCTGGCGGCGGGTCCAGCCCGCCGCGCCGAGGAGCGTTCCGTCCGCGAGGCGGCGGACCTGCCTGGCCTGTACGGCTTCGACGAGTGTCTCCCGTGCCACGTCCGGGGGGAGCGGCAGCGCACCCAACAGGGCACGCTCATCCGCAGGTTCCAGAGCCGCGAGTTTCTGCACGAGCAGGTCTACAGGCGAGCCTTCGGCCAGCAGCCGGAACCGCTCCGCCGTTTCCGGGCGGAAGCGCCGCCACCGGGCGCGGGGAAAGGGGTCCAGCACGCGCCCGCCACCCAGCGTTTGCGAGGGGGAGGGCTGGCGAACGATGTAGCGGTCGCCGCGCGCGACAACCATCGGCTCGGAGAGGCGTACCTGCGCGTACCCCTCGTCGCCTGGGGCGAGTTCCGTTTGGCCGAGGAGGCGGACGTGGCCCAACCCCTGCGCCGCGCCACTGAAAAACTCGACCTGCTGGTTGTGGCGGAGCGGACGCCCGGAACTGGGCAGGAGCCGCAGGGTCACATCCACGAGGCGGGTGGCGTGGTAGTCGCCGGGGCGGGCCAGCAGGTCGCCTCGCCTGACCTCGCTGACCTCGACGCCGCTTACGTTGACGGCGAGACGGCGGCCCGGCGTCGCGTGCTCGACCTTCTCATTATGGGTTTGCAGGCCGCGCACGCGGCCACGCGCGCCGCGCGGCAGCAACTCGACCTCATCCCCTACGGCGAACGCGCCATCGAGCAGGGTGCCCGTGACGACGGTGCCGAAGCCCGCTATAGAGAAGACGCGGTCCACCGAGAGGCGGGGGCGGCCCAGGTCGGCGCGCGGCGAACTTTCGGCCAGGGTCGCGGCAAGAACGCGGCGAAGCTCGTCCAGA
>DASVVH010000201.1:0-7562 GCA_036386615.1 Ardenticatenaceae bacterium | reverse complement strand
ATCGCCGGAGGCACGGAGCTACGCCCGTACAGCGAGGAGATTATGGAGGCGGCGCGAGAGGCGACGAACGAACTCTTTGATGAGTTCGCGGCAGCCGACGCTGACTTCGCGGAGATTTACGAGCAGTGGCGGCAGTTCCGCGATAACGTACACGCGTGGCACCAGATTAACGAGTTCAGCTTCGAGAGCTTCGTCTACGGGCAGCAGAACGGCTCAAGTTGACGACCGACGACCAACGACTGACGACCGACGACCGCCAACAACAAGATAAAAAACGAGAGGGGAATGGCCCCTCTCGTTTTTGTTTTGGCATTAACATACTTGACGCACTTCACAGAGATGAACGGCCGTCATGCCTCCCTGATGTGGTGCGTCAAGTAAATGAATGCCTTGTTTAAAGCTGGAAGATGTCTGCTTCTACAATGTTATTTTCCTTCAGACGATGGT
Organism: Ardenticatenaceae bacterium; assembly: GCA_036386615.1. GTDB lineage: Bacteria > Chloroflexota > Anaerolineae > Ardenticatenales > Ardenticatenaceae > DASVVH01. The sequence goes on along the minus strand of DASVVH010000201.1, from coordinate 7,115 downwards.
CCCCTGCCGAGTCATATACAATTAGAATTGCATTTTGACCATTGTTGGTCGTGAATAGTGTCATTCCTTCGGCATGGTCTTTTCCTTTGTTCTCGCCCAGTCCGTATGGAACCTCCATGACTGTTTGTAATTCTTCGCGCCGCACAAAGCTCTCCTCTCCCGGACGCGCGCCACCGTGCCAACGAAAGATCATGACTGGCCCGTCGAGGCCCATGGTGGGACCGGCCAAAATTAGTAAATCAGATCCCTGTACACAGAGGTCGCGAGTGCCAAGGTCACCCAGATCCAGAATGTGCTTGCGGTAAGGTTGTTTGTCCGGCCCTATATTCTTAAGCTTTAACACGGAGGAATCCTTGTTGTCTTCTTCCAACTCTACTTCAAGTATTGTGGCGTGACCGCGCAGCACAGGACCACGTAATCCAATGAACAGACGGTCATCTACTGCAACAATACCTTCGATGTCAAAGCCGTTCTCCTTGCCAGGTATTGAAAGAAAACGCTGGAAATGGCCGTCCTCCTCGAGCGCCGATAGGAGATCGTTTCCATCTTTGTCACCGCCTAATTGGGCCGCTACAAGCTTCTTGCCGTTGTGCGTCCCGGATTTTTTTAGAGTCAAGGTGCCGTTTTCTTCGATCATTGGGATACGTGCAAGGAGGAATCGGTTGCTATCTGTCTTTACCTTCTCCAAGCGCTTCTGATTTTCGGAAGGGGGCAGCCCCTTCTTCGGTTTTGTGCGCTTCCGACTGTGAGAACCGACTAGCCAGAGGTGACCCTCGTGATAAGCGAGACCTTCTATGTCAGCCTCTTGAAAATCCTCCGGGTCCGTAGGTGGCTCTGGAAGTCGAAGATAGTCAGCAAGCAAAAACTGCGCGTGATTGTTATAATGTACTATTCCATCAGTGCTGTACCCCTGGAGAGAGAATCGTTCCAAACTTAGCGTCTCGTCGTTCGCAACCCAGAGGGAGTTTCCTACCTGTAAAACCGCTGAAAGCGCTTCCCGGAGTATAACTTCTTCTCCATCCTTTGTTGGGTTGTAGGCAGGGTCGAATTCAAGTTGTGCTACGGTACTACGAGCCATATTCTCACCTCGCTGAGTGAATTTGGTCGTTATTCTTCGACCACACTGTCAACGCCCAACATATACTGCCGTCCTACCCTCCATCACCGAGGCACTAGGACTGACCTTGGATGGCTAGTGTTTGAGCATTAAAGGAAGCGAATTATCCAAGGATCAAGCGTCCGACAAACTGTTAGGTAAGCAGCATCAGGGTAAGCATAATTATCACGGCAGAGTATTCTCCTGTCAAGAGGGTACGAGCCACAAACAAATAGAACAGGTGCCTAGAATGGATGGCCTCTGAACATGGCGAGCAGATGGACCTTTTGGATCCGGCAATAGCATACAGGCTCTCCCTCAGTTCTGATGAACCCTGCGCCACCCTTCGGCCTCAGGGTGGTAGCAGCAGAGGTAGCGTCAGGACTCAGGATATACTTTCGCGGGGCGGGAACTGTCTGGTATGCTGACTGCCTTCTATTAGACAAGAGGTCCACATGATCTGCCCCCACTGCCACTCCGACGCGCCGCGCGAACGTAAGCAAAGGCATTCATTTACTTGACGCACCACATCAGGGAGGCATGACGGCCGTTCATCTCTGTGAAGTGCGTCAAGTATGTTAATGCCTTTGTTTTAGCCTCTATGTGTAACATGCTTCGAGCGCATTTCATCCTAGGTTCTTGCTGCATCCTAGGTGGATGCTTCACTCCGTTCAGCATGACAGGCGGGGGTGGTCTGCTTTCCACCATGCCCAACACCTCACAACAGAAAAACCCTTTGTGTCCTTGCGCCTTTGCCTCAAGCGCCTACCGTTGGTGCGTCTTTGCGTTATGCCGTAATCCGTTAGCGGTCGTCGGTCGTCAGTCGTCGGTCGTCGGCTGTCAGTCGTCGGTCGTCCATCAGTCAGCAGGCCGCGTCAGATACTCGACGGGCCAGGCGACGGTCTGCTCCGGGAAGGCGATGACCAGGCCGAGGATAATCAGTTGCAGAATCATGAACGGTATCGCGCCCTTGTGGATGTCCAGTGTATCCACCTCTTTCGGCACGACACTCTGGAGATAGAAGAGCGAGAAGCCGACGGGCGGCGAGATGAAGGCGGTTTGCAGGTTAATCGCCATCACCACGCCCAGCCAGACGAGGTCAATCCCCAGCACTTGGGCGGCGGGCACCAGCAGGGGCATCACGATGAAGCTGATTTCGAGGAATTCGAGGAAGATGCCCAGCAGGAAGACGAGAATGTTGGCGACGATGATGAAGCCGAGTACGCCGCCGGGCAGGTCCGTTAGGAACTGGGTAACGAAGCGCGTTCCCCCCAGCCCGTCGAAGACGACGGCGAAGAAGGTGGAACTGAAGAGAATCATGATGACGAGAATCGAGGTGCGCGCCGTGCTCCGCGCCACGTCCTCAAGCACCTTCATACTGAGGCGGCGATTGCTGGCCGCGAGGATGAGGGTGCCCACCGCGCCAACCGCGCCCGCCTCGCTGGGGGTTGCCAACCCCTTGAAGATGCTGCCCAGCACCGCCAGAATCAGAAGGACGGGCGGCACCATCACCTTGAGCACGCGTAGGGCGAGCGCCCTCCCACTAATCGTGCGTAATTCCAGGGGGAGGGCGGGGGCGAGCAGCGGGTTACGGTACGCCACGACGAGGACGTAGATGGCATAGGAGGCGGAGAGCATCAGGCCGGGCACCAGCGCCCCCGCGAAGAGGTCGCCCACCGAGACGCCAATCTGGCTACTGAGCACCACGAGGACGAGGCTCGGCGGAATCATCTGCGCCAGCGTTCCGGCGGCGGCAATCGTCCCGGTTGCCAGTTTATGGTCGTACCCCATCCGCAGCATGATGGGCAGCGAGATAAGCCCCATCGCAATCACCGTCGCGGCCACGACGCCCGTCGCCGCCGCCAGCAGGGTACCTACAAAGACGACAGCCAGCAGCAGGCCGCCACGCAGGGAGCCAAAGAGGATTCCCACCGTTTCAAGCAACTCTTCCGCCAGCCCCGATTTTTCGAGCATCGCCCCCATGTAGACGAAGAAGGGGATGGCGAGCAGGGTAAAATCCGACATGATGACGAACCAGCGATTCGGCAGCAGGAGGAGGCGCGCCAGGGGAAAGGCATCAACCGACAGGCCGATGAGGCCGAAAATCATCGCCGTGCCCGCGAAGGAGAAGGCGACGGGGTAGCCGGACATCAACAGAATGAAAAAGCCGAGGAACATCAGGATGGACAGCCACTCGTAGCCCGTGTTCATGGTTCGCTCCTCGAATGGTTATTCAACGGCTGGTGCCTGGTACGTTTCGATTTCGCTCGCCACCTCCTCCTTGACCGTGCCGGTCAGGATGGCGGCGTACTTGATGGCCTGCGAGATGGCCTGGAGCAGCAGGAGACCAAAGCCGACGATAATCATGCTCTTGATGGGCGCGCGGGGCAGGCCGCTCGGATCGGGCGAGACCTCCCACATGCCGAAGGTTCCGTTCGGCAGCCGCCCCCACGAACTGAGCACGGGGTTGATGGAGACGTAGATGGCGAGAAGGCAGAAGGGGATGAGCAGAAAGATGGTGCCGAGGAAATCTACCGTCGCCCTGCGCTTCGGGGGCCACTTGGCGTAGAGAAAGTCCACCCGCACGTTGACGTTGTGCTTCAGGATGTAGGCGAAGCCGAACAGGAAGAGCAGCGAGAAGAGATACCACTGCGCCTCGATGATGGCGTTCGAGGTCAGCCTGCGCCCAATCTCCCGCCCGATGTAGCGCGCCGAGACGCTGTAGAACCCCACTGCAATCAGGAGCGGCACCAGCAGGATGGAGAGCCTGCCGAACTGCTCTATGGCGAAATCAATGCCTCTCGAAAGCTTCAGAAGCGCCTGCAAAGGTTCCTCGCTTTCCCGCCTGCTGGCGCTCACGAGCGCGGCCAACGGGCGGCTAAGATGATAGTCCGGGGGTGGTGCTCAATAGTACAACATCTTCCCCCTTCTGTGAACAGGGCTGCACCAGAGAAGTGGGGCTGTGGCAAAGTCACGCGGCTTGTAATATAACTAACAGATACCAAGCAGCTACTTACCACTATACTGGCCGCTTTTCGCTCGCCAGTACTGGCCGTTACTGGCCGTTACTGGCCTCTGTGCCCTCCCGCCCCTTTCTCGCTTGCCATAGAAGATAACGCGGCGCTCAAGCGCGGCTTTTTGGAGGGCGACTAGAATTCCTGAGTGGGTAATGTGACATTCCCCCCGCGAGTGATATACTAAGCGCCGTTTTGCAGGGAACCAGACCGCAAACGGGATAGCTGGAAGGAACGACGATAGTCATGGAAAACATAGTTCAACAGGCACAAACCGTTCTGCGCGTGCTCTTCGTCGCCATCGGCTTCTTCGCCACAGCCATGTGGTTGAGCACAGTCATCTGGGTCTTCCGCGACATCCGCGCCCGCACGCGGGACATCTTCGCCGTGCTGCTGGCGCTCCTGCTGACGCTCACGCTCCCCTTCGCGGGCGTCATCCTCTACCTGCTGCTGCGCCCCCGCGAGACGCTGGCCGAGCAGTACGAGCGCTCCCTGGAAGAGGAAGCGTTGCTTCAGGAGCTTGAGGAGCGCGAGGTCTGCCCCTCCTGCCACGAGCCAGTGGAGGACGAGTTCATGATTTGCCCCAACTGCGCCACCCGCCTCAAGAATCGCTGCCCCAACTGCAACCGCCTCATGAAGCTCGACTGGAACATCTGCCCCTACTGCGGAACGTGATGCGGGATGCACGATGCGAGATGCGAGATGCGAGATAACGGCTCTCGTCCTTGTACCTAATCCCCTTGCGTCTTTGCGTACTTGTGTCCTTGCGTTATGCCGTAATCTGTTAGCGGTCGTCCGTCGTCAGTCGTCGGGAGTATCGGAGCATGGCCGAGTTCATCAGCGCCGAAATCCAGGCGATATTCGCGCGGCAGCCCATCATCCTGAAGCGGGCGGGTGTGCCGGACGCCTTCATCTGGGAAGGGCAGCGCTTCGAGGTCGCGGAACTGCTGGGCGAGTGGCATGACTACGACAAGGAGCGCCGCGAGATAGGCGCGACGCGCCGGAGCCAGACGCAGTTGAACCGCCAGCACGGCTCCTGGGGGCTGGGGCGCGACTACTACCGCGTGCGGACAGCCGATGACCGCTACTTTGAACTTTACTATGACCGCCGCCCCAAAAGCCGCGCCATCATCGGCGTCTGGGTTCTATACCGCGAGCTAGACGAGTTGGACCTTCTCTTCCTCTGATACCCGCGCTAAACCAGCCCGCGATACAAAGCAGCCCCAGCCAATCCGGGCTGCTTTTCATTTACCCACAATCCCCCTGCATCCTTGTGTCCTTGCGTCCTTGCGTCTTTGCGTCTTTGCGTTATGCCGTTGCCGTTACGTCGTAGCGGTCGTCGGTCGTCGGTCGTCCGTCGTCGGTTGCTCCGCTTGCACTCGTCAGTATCATTACAAGAACACAGGAAGGCGAGGAGTGGATGCTGGAATGGGAAGTTCTCGAAGATGAAGAGAGGCCGCTGCCCAGGCTCGCGGAGGAGCGGGCGCGACAGGGGTGGGAGCAGTGGCGGCCCTGGCTTGTGCTCTGGGCGCTGCTCCTCGCGGCGGCGGTGGGCATGTTCTGGTGGCGGGCACGCCAGCAGGAGCTAGCCCTGCGTGCCGACCTGCTGCAAGCCATCGAGGCCGAGAGGCGCGTGATGGCGCTCGGCACCCCGGCGGAGGCGACAAACCTCATCTTCGGACTCGTAGACCCCGACGCCCCGGAAACGTGGCGTAACCAGTACTGGTATCAATTCGCCGGGTCGCGCGCCATACCGGAGCCGCCGAGGCTGGGGGCGGTGCGGCTGGAAGAGGAAGGAACCCTCGCACTCGTCGAAACGCTCTGGACGATGCCCAATGTACCGGACCCGGCGGCGCGAGAGGTCATTGAGCCACGCGCCTATCGCCTCGCCAACGGCCAGTGGCGGCGAACACCCCTGCCCATTGAGGAAGAAGCGGAAAAAGAGGAGCTACAGACCGCCCACTTCGTCCTCATCGCGCCCCCCGACGACCTCGCCGCCCTCACGAGCGACCCCGCCCTGCGGCTCGACCTCGAAGAAATGTGGCAGCACATTGACGCCAACTGGCCGCGCCAGTGGCTCGCCGACACCCTCATCTACCTGAACGTGGAGCCGGACGAGATGGCCTTCCTGATAGGCACTCAAACGAGCGAGCGCACCATCCTCGTCAATTCTCCGCGATTCGCCGCCAGCAAGATAGCCCTCGATTCGCCCCTCTCGTTGCAGGCGCAGTATCGGCTCCGCGTCACGACGGAAGTCATCCGGCGTCTGACGATGGGCCAGATAGGAACGGGAATATTTGGCGAGATGGCCTTCACCTTTCGCGGCATCCTGGACCAATTGCAGGAGGCCGAAGCGCGCCACGCGGCGCTGACCGACGAGGAGCGGCGGGCGCAGCGAAACCACTGGCGCGAGCAACTGGACGGCGCGTGGCTCTCGCCCTTCACCGACCCTGGCTACCGCTCCATCGTGTACACGCCCGTGCAGGCCGAGCAGCGCGAGCAGCAACAGTTGGCGATGGCGTTCGTGCTCGAATACCTCGTCGAAACCGAGGGCGTCGAGGTGCTGGGTCGCATGGCGCAGGAAATGGCTCGGACCCGCCCCGGCTTTGCCGCCCTCTGCAAGCAGGTCACGGGCCTCACCGAGGCAGAGCTTGAGGCGCGCGTGAGGGAGTACGTTGCGACCACCGAAGATTAAGCGCGGGCGAGAGAAGGCAGGGCAACGATGATGCAGTGGGAGGTCGCCGAGCAGGAGGGCAAGCCGCTCACGGCGCTTGACGAGGCTGGGCCGGAACCGCCGCGCCACAAGACCCTACAGTGGCGCGGCGTGGTGCTGGTGCTGCTCGGCTTTGTCGCGGGCTTCGCCGGGCTGCTGGCGTGGCAGGCGCGCCAGCGCGAGACGGCCCTTCGCGCCGACCTGACCAGCGTCATCGAGGGAGAGGCGCGGGTGATGGGCCTCCTGGCAACGGAGCAGGGCCGCGCCTACGTTGACCCCGACGCGCCTCTCG
>DASVVH010000200.1:0-17980 GCA_036386615.1 Ardenticatenaceae bacterium | reverse complement strand
ATAATTCCGCATTTCGTGTCTGCCTTTTGGTGGATTTACTAGGTGTACAGCCCCAGAGTCTGATGGTGCAGTAACGACTGCACAGAAGGAGCAACTACGGGACAGGTATACCACGGCAGCGCCACCACGACAGAGGCAGTGCGTCGCGCAATCCAAAATAGTGACGCGAGCATAAGAACCTTAGCAGAGCGCTATGGGCTGATGTACGACTTCACGAGGTTAACACACACTGGTACATCAAGTAAGGTCTAGCTCCTTACTTGTCATCCTGAACGAAGTGAAGGATCCACCCAGCAATGCGCCTAGCGTAGAGCGTTAGCACACTTTGACTGCCCTTCGTGACAGGGTGAACCTGTATGCCAACCTGTATCCGTACAGCTGACGGTATAACTCTCGTCCTGCGCCATCGGCGCGCCCGTAATGGAAAAGGTGAGGACGAAGCCGAGTAGTACGACGATAACGCCTCTAAGCTGCTTCCTGGTAGCTCTCCTCTCTGATTCAGAAATCAGTTAAAGATTAGACAAACGGAGGCGCACGGCACGCGGACCGTATGCCGTGCGCCTCCGTCCTTCGTCTTTCGTCCTTCGTCTGTTGATTGTCCAACCTCTAAAGCGTTCCTCTATGAGAATGAAGGTGCCCGACTTGCTTTGGCCCTTGCTAGTATAGGCGTGGCGCGTTAAGCTAGCCGGACAGAGTGCTGACCGATTCCTGACCGGATTCTCCCGACACCAAGGCTTGAATGGCAAAACAGAGGCAGCGACAGGGCGGTGACGCCGTAGCACCACAAGATTTATCAAGTGCGGTGCGCTCCCTGCTCTGGAGTGGGGCCTTGTTGGGGATAGGGGTCGCCGGAATGCTGGACGAGGTTGTCTTTCACCAGTTGCTGCGGTGGCATAACTTCTACATCCACACAACGCTCGACTGGCGCATCGTCTCGGATGGCCTCTTTCACGCCTTCTCGTCGCTCGTGCTGCTGCTGGCGGCGTGGCGGCTCTGGCGGCAGCCGCGCCTTCACAACCGCTCGGACGAGGCGCGCGTGCTGGTGGCGGGCACGCTTCTCGGTGCGGGTGGGTTCAACTTCTACGACGGCACCATCCAGCATAAGCTGCTCCGCCTGCACCCCATTCGCGAGGGCGTGGCGAACCAGTTGCCCTATGATTTGGTCTGGAACATGGTCGCGTTCGCGGTGTTCCTGGCTGGCTGGTGGCTCTGGCGGAACGTCCAGGCCCGCCAAGCATAGAGCCATCTCCAAGTCATGTTGCTTGTGGCCTATCTTAGTAAATACATTAAATGTATTTACTAACAATACTGGCCTTTTGTTGGCCTTGAGCGGTTGGATACTGGCCGTTACTGGCCTCTACTGGCCGGACACCTCTGACTCCCGAACTTTGACACGACCCAAGGGTGACCGCGATTTTCATCAGTGGCCCTCTATGCCTATAATCTCGCCGCACCAATGTGATAAGAGGAGCCAGCATCATGGCGCAGAGTGCGCGCACAATGAGATACCAGGCCCCGCCGCGCACCGGAGAAGGAATCGGCGCGCGGATTCTGGCGTGGCTGCTCAGTTGGCTCGTCGGACTGGCGCTGCTGGTGGGCGTGGTCGGCTGGCGCTACGATGTGGCCTACGCCGGGCGCATCTTTGAGGGCGTGAACGTCAACGGCGTCTGGCTCGGCGGCCTCACCCCTGACGAAGCGGCGAGCACGCTGCGGGCGCAGGTGCCGCAGGCCAGCGACGAGCGCATGGTTCTGAGGCTTGGTGAAGAGCGTTGGGTTCCCACCACGCGCGACCTGGGCATTCACCTGGACGCTGAAGGGACGGTTCAGGCCGCCTACAACGTCGGGCGCAAGGGCTCGACTGTTGAACAGTGGCTCGACCGCTGGACCCTGTGGCGCGGCGCGAGTGGCAACGCCCAGACCGACCCGCTCTACACCCGCGACCCTGTGGCGGTGGATGCGCTTCTGACCCGCATCGCCAACGAGGTGGCGCGAGACCCCCGTGATGCGACGGTTCAGATACAGGGCCTCTCCGCGAGCGCCATCCCAGAACTGCCGGGCCAGCAGCTAGACATTGAGGCCAGCCGCGCCCGCCTGCTGGAGGCACTGGCGAACAATGAGCGCAGCGTCGAGTTGGTGATGGTCGAGCGCCAGCCCAATATCGTCGGCGCGGAAGCCGCCGCCGAGAAGGCCCGTGCGCTCCTCGGCAGCGACTTCGTGCTCTACTTCGATCAGCCGGATTACCGCCAGGAGGGGGCGAACGTCGTCCCGGTGGCGGAGCGCCGCCAGTGGATGATCGAGCGTACCCGCCTCGCGGAACTCCTTGGCATCTACAGCACCCCCACCGAAAACGGACAGCACGCGCTGGACGTGCGCCTCAGACCTGAGGCGCTCCGGGAGGAGCTACAGGGCATAGCCGCGACGATTGCCCGCGAGCCGCGCGACGCCCGCTTCGATTATGACCCGAACACGGGCGCGCTCACGCCGCTCATCATCAGCCAGGACGGGCTGCGGATGGACGTGGACGTCTCGTTCGCCAATCTGGAGCAGGCCATCGCTGAGGGGCGGAACGACGTGCAACTGGCCGTCACGGCCATCCCGCCGGAGGTTGCCACCTCGGACGCCAGCAAGTTCAACATCACGGGCCTCGCTGTCGAGGGTTTCAGCGACTACACTGGCTCGGCGGATGAGCGCGAGGTCAACCTGAGCGTCGCCGCAAGCCAGTATCAGGGGCTGGTCATCCCGCCCGGCGGCATCTTCAGCTTCAACGAGCACCTGGGCTGGGTGGTGGACGCGACGGGCTACGAGGAGGGCTACATCATCTCCGGGGACCGCACGGAGGTGGACGTGGGCGGCGGTGTCTGTCAGGTCTCTACGACCTTCTTCCGCGCCGCGCTCAACGCGGGCTTCGACATCGTGGAGCGCCACGCCCACGCCTACCGCGTCTCCTACTACGAGAACGGTTCGCCTCTGGGCCTCGATGCCACTATCTTCTCGCCCATCGTGGACCTGAAGTTTCGCAACAATACCGAGAACTATTATCTCATCGAGATAGAGAACAACCTTGAGGCGAACACGCTCGCCATCAAACTCTACGGGCCACCTACCGGAAAGACTGTGGAAATCAACTCCACGACCCTGGAGACCATCCCGCACGGTCCACCCATCTACGAGGATGACCCCGCGCTGCCCGCAGGCGTCGTGGAGCAGGTGGATTGGGCGCACGACGGCGCGACGATTCAGGTGGAGCGGATTGTCCGTGACGCCGCGACAGGTGCCGAAATCAGCCGTGACACCTTTATGAGTCAGTACGACCCCTGGCGCGACCGCTTCCTGCGCGGTACGGGCGCGGGGGAATAGGAGAAACCCTTGACACGCATACGCTTACTATCAACTCTCTCGATTTTGCTCGTGGCGCTGCTGCTCGCCGCCTGCAACCCCAGCGCACCGCCGGAGCCAGGTGCCATCCCCACTGTAGAGGGCCTGCCTTCCAGGGACCAGCAGACACAGCCCGGCACCGACACCGCGCCCAGTGAGCCTTACCCCGGACCTGGCACCGAGGGCGCTAGCGAGCCTCTAACCGATACGGTGCCTGCCGAGGGTGAGGCTTATCCCGCACCAACTGAGCCTGTACTCCCCGCAGGGTATGTTGAGCCGACACCTGAATCATAGACATTGCCGCGTAGACAATAGCGCCCCAGCCAATCATTGGCCGGGGCGCTATCTTGTGTGACGCAGGCGTTGATTACGCGCGCCGCAAAATCATGGACTGGAAGTGCTGTGCCCCTCGTCGAGAGGAATCGCCTTGAAATGGACCACCTCGAAGAAGCGCCCCACTACCCGTTCCTCCACCTTCCAGGATTGCTTCTCGCGCCCGTCGCGCTCCTCGGCCCTCTAGTCGTAGGCGTGGCGCAGATCGTTGATGACCTGCTCGTACTCGGTGCTCATCTGCATCGTACTCCGTCTTGTGGCTCCCGCCTGTTGTTTCAAAGTAGGTCCACGAACTCCTGCACGGTCATTCCTGCCTGACGAATAATCCCGCGTAGCATTCCAGGTTGAAGGGAACGATGGTCAGGTACAGTTAGTTACACGCGCTGCTGGATTCTCCCGTCTCATGGTCACATGGCTACCTTTCCGCGAGTGAATCACGAACCCTGCCTTCTCCAATGCTTTGATACACTCTTGCCCCGACACATCACGCGGGAGGCGCGTCATACCGCCACGACTTCAATCTCTACATCCTCCGGGATAGGTTCGCCATCCATCTGCAAGCTCTCAATGTAGCTCTCAATGGCCTCCCTGACGTTCGTCAGCGCCTCGTCTCGCGTTGCGCCCTGCGTGGCGCACCCCGGCAGGCTGGGTACTTCAGCCATCCACCAACCATCCTCAATCGGATGCAGAACCACCTTCCGCATTGTTTCCTCCTCTAATCCGTCTCAAGCTGCAATATCCGCAACTTCTCCGGGTCGGTGCAAGTACTCAGGTTCAGGATTTCCACACCGACGACCCGACCCTCCTTGTCAAAGTCGAGGACAATGCCTGCCTCCACCTCTTCTGACTCGACGATGGCTTCCTCGTCAAGTCACCACGAGAGTCTATCACTCTCCTTTGATTAACGTAATTTGGAGATGGTATTTGAGGGTGGGAGAAATCGCAGGTACAATAAATAGAGTTACAAAGTGATAATTGTCAACGAGAATTCAACCAAGCTGTGTGCATTAAGTAGAACGAATTTTGGAGGTCCAAATGAACTCGCCTTTGCAACACCAAGCTCTTCATTATCTGCGTCAAGCTCTGGATGATCCCAGAGCTGAATTCCGTGATGGGCAATGGGAGGCGATTGAGAGACTAGTAAATGACAGGGTACGCCTCTTGGTGGTGCAACGAACTGGCTGGGGTAAGAGCATTGTCTATTTTCTGGCAACGCGATTATTTCGTGATCGCGGAGCAGGACCAACGCTGTTGATCTCACCGCTACTTTCTCTAATGCGTAATCAGATTCAGGCGGCAGAACGGATAGGCATCGGAGCTAAAGCTATTAACTCGACCATTACTATAGATGAGGAAAACCATATCAAGGTGCTGCTGAAGCGAAATGAGGTTGATGTTCTACTCATTACTCCAGAGCGATTAGCCAACGAGATTTTCATGCGGGAGATCCTGTTCCCTATCAGCGATAGAATAGGACTCTTTGTAGTGGATGAAGCTCATTGTATCTCGGACTGGGGCCATGAGTTCCGACCTGATTACCGACGGATTGTTCGTATTTTACAAGCTCTTCCTCCCAATATTCCGGTACTGGCGACGACAGCTACTGCTAACGACCGTGTGGTGGATGATGTACTGTCGCAGCTAGGTGATACACTTCAAGTCATGCGGGGTTCCCTTGCAAGGACAAGCCTACGCCTCCAAAATATCTCTTTACCCAGTCAAGCTGCTCGTATGGCCTGGTTAGTTGAGCAACTTCCCCTATTGCAAGGTAGCGGGATTATCTATGTGCTTACAGTGCGCGATGCGGAACGCCTCACTTTGTGGCTTCAGTCGCAAGGAATAGATGCACATGCATACCATTCCGAGTTAGATACTGAAACTAAGGAGACGTTGGAACAGAATCTGTTAGAGAACAGGCTTAAGGCATTAGTTGCAACTACTGCGCTCGGCATGGGGTTTGACAAACCGGACCTTGGATTTGTTATTCACTACCAACGCCCAGGTTCGGTTGTGCATTACTATCAGCAGGTAGGTCGTGCGGGTAGAGCTACACGTGAGGCCTATGGAATCCTGCTCAGTGGGAATGAGGATCAAGAGATAGTAAACTACTTCATTCAAAGTGCCTTTCCTCCCGAAGCACACGTTGGAGCAATCTTAGCTGCTCTCAACGAGGCGGATGACGGACTGTCTGTACCAATGCTACAGGAACGTCTCAATCTAAGAAGAGGGCAAATTGAGAAAGTGCTTAAAATGCTTGCCGTTGAATCTCCCGCCCCCCTTGTTTATGAGCGTCCTCGGTGGTCTGCAACTCCTGTACAGTATGTCCAAGATCAATCCAAGGTAAAGAAGCTGATTCAGATTCGCCAAGACGAACAAACTCAGATGACGGTCTATACACGAAATCGAGAGTGCTTAATGGCGTTTCTGCAAGAGGCGCTTGATGATCCTGACCCTCGACCTTGTGGTCTTTGCGCTGTGTGTTTAGAGAGCCCTTTGTTGCCCGAATATTACTCCCCTGAACTTGCTAAACAGGCAGCAGGTTTCTTGCGTCGTTTGGATCTTCCGATTGAACCTAGACGAAGATGGATTGGTGATGCGCTAGCAGAGAGTGGGTGGCGCGGTATTATTCCCATCCCGTTGCGTGCTGAAGAAGGGCGAGCACTGTCTTTCTGGGGCGATGCAGGTTGGGGTGAACAGGTGAAGTACGGCAAACAGCGTGACGGACGATTCAGTGACGATATAGTATCGGGTGCAGAGGAGCTCATTGTGGAGCGTTGGCGACCCTCACCAACGCCTGCTTGGGTAACATGTGTACCTTCTCTGAATCAAGTTGATTTGGTTCCCGATTTCGCACAAAGGTTGGCAACCAAGTTGGGAATACCTTTCGTTGCTTGTATTCAGAAAGTGCGCCGAACCACACCCCAGAAGGAGATGAATAATAGTTATCAACAGGCTCGTAATTTAGCCGAAGCCTTTGTAGTTCATCCGTTTGAGGGCATTCATGAGCCTGGGTTGTTGATAGATGATGTTGTAGACTCCCGTTGGACTTTCACTGTAATTGCTGCTCTTTTAAGAGAGGCTGGTAGTGGTCCTATATTCCCCTTTGCACTAGCGCAAGCCTCCAAAGACTTGGAGTAAGATTTATGACCACGCACCTCCTCACACATGATACCCAAGCCACCTTGCTTTTGTGTGCAACGCTTGGGCAAGCACGTACTCAGGCAGTCAAACCGTTGAGTCAATCAGAGTATTATAAGCTAGCCGAGTGGTTGTATAAACGCGGCTTACGTCCTGCTCATCTTCTTCAAACAGAGGCTTTGCAATCATTGCAAGAAGATGAGATTCCGATTAAAGCGGAACGGCTAGCCGCTCTATTGGTGCGCGGGGGTGCGCTGGCTTTGACAGTCGAATCGTGGACTAGCCGGGGAGGGTGGATTCTAAGTCGAAGTGACTCCTCCTATCCCGCTCGCCTTAAAACCCAACTCAAGCACTCTTCACCTCCAATACTTTATGGCATCGGAAACCTGTCTTTGCTCGATGTAGGGGGGCTGGCAGTCGTAGGATCGAGAAACACAGACGAGGCGGGTTTAGATTTTACGCGTGATGTCGCTTGTTGTTGTGCTCAACAAGGGCTTCAGGTTATTTCGGGAGGAGCACGGGGGGTAGATAGTGAAGCAATGCTGGCAGCGTTGAAGGCGGGTGGTACGGTGGTGGGTGTACTAGCTAACGAGTTAGCTAAAGCTGCTATCTCAGGGAAATATCGAGATGCGCTCCGCAATGGGCAACTCGTCCTTGTTTCACCGTATGATCCTGGAGCGCGCTTCAATGTTGGACACGCAATGGCTCGAAATAAATATATCTATCGTTTAAGTGAGTGGTCTTTAGTTGTCAGTTCGGGTCTAGGGAAAGGTGGAACTTGGGAAGGAGCCATAGAGAACTTAAGACACGGCTGGGTTCCACTGTCTGTTCGTGACGGGGAAGGCGTTCCTAAGGGGAATAAGCGCCTAATTGAACTGGGTGGCGTGCCATTTGACGGGAAGATAATTGCTACGAATGGAACTTCATATACCGTGCTGCCATTTGACAGTGAAAAGCGTGAGGTACCCCAGACTGCCCTACCCGATTATGCAGATTCTATTGTCATACAATCGGCTGAAGAAAAGCCTTTATATCAGCAGGTTGACCTTTTTCCTTTAGTATGGCCCCATATACGTCATGCGTTAGCCGAGCCTAAGACCATCGGGAAACTCAAAGATGGTTTCGTTAACATTCACAAAGCTCAATTACAGGCTTGGATAAGACAAGCCATAAAAGAAGGATTAATCAAGGAAGATAAAGAGACAAAGCTTTATTCTCTCGTAGAAGCAGTAGCGCTGAAACCTTTAACTGACGATTATAAAGCGGCATTATCTGACAGCCTGCATGACGACTGGAATTTTAAAGCCGAAGTACCTCAGCAAATATCTCTGTTCAGTGAAGTCTGAACTTCTACAACGTGTGAATTCCAATTGGCTGTATCGAACGGCCCACCAACTCTAATCTGGTGGCCCATTCCTCACTATCAAGAAACTATCAGATCATCCCTGCTCGTGGCCGTTTGGCTCGTCTAGCACGCTGGCGAACGCCTCGTCTACCAAGTCCAGGCCGTTGCTCGTCGCAATGGGCACGGTCTCGGCGGCCTGCCCGTTGCCATCCCCCGGCTGGCCGTTGCTCATCATCCGCTCGTCCAGCAGCGCCAGACTCACCACGCGGTCACTCTCGCGTAGCCCCATCACGCGCACGCCGCGCGTCGCCCGCCCGTACTGGGCAATCTTGTCCACGCCCGTCCGCATGACCATTCCCTCGGCGCTAATCAGCGTCACCTCGTGGCCCGGCACTACCACGCGCGCCTCCACAATCGGCCCCGTCAACTCCATTTCCCGCGCGAAGGTTCGTATCCCCTTCCCGAAGCGGCTCTGCTGCCCGTACTCCTTCAGCGGTGTCCGCTTGCCATAGCCCTTTGATGTGACGACCAGTAGGTCGGCCCCAGGTAGGCACACGTCCATCGCCGCCACCCGGTCACCGCTGTCCAGTCGGATTGCCATCACGCCTGCGGCGGCTCGCCCCATCGGGCGCGCGTCGTCCTCGTGGAAGCGGATACTCTGCCCCTGCTCCGTCACGATGATGATGTGGTTGTCGCCGTGCGTCATCTTCACCCAGCGCAGGTGGTCGCCCTCATCAAGGTTAATCGCAATCAGCCCTGACGGGCGCACATTGCGGAACTGGTCCAACTCCACGCGCTTGATGCGCCCCTGCTCCGTCAGCATCACGAAGTAGTCAGCCTTCTCCCAGTCGCGCACGGGGATGACCGTCGTCACCCGCTCGTTGCCATCCACCTGCACGATGTTGATGAGCGGCGTCCCCTTGGCGATGCGGCTCGCGTCCGGCACCTCGTAGGCGCGCTGCTGGTACACCTTCCCCTGGTCGGTGAAGAACAACAGGTCATCGTGCGCCATACACGCGAAGCAGTGCATCACCGAGTCTTCTTCGCGCGTCGCCATCCCGTTGATGCCCTTGCCGCCCCGGTGCTGCGAGCGGTAGGTCTCTGCCGGAACGCGCTTCACGTAACCCCGCTCCGTCACCGTCACGAAGACCGGTACGTTGGGAATCAAATCCTCGTCGTTGAACGAGCCATCCGACCCGCCCACAATCTCCGTGCGCCGCGCGTCCCCGAACCGCTCGCGTATCTCCTCCAGGTCCGCGCGAATCAGCGCCAGAATCTTTTCAGGATGCGCCAGCAGGTCTTCCAGGTAGCGAATGTTCGACATCACCTCGGCGTACTCGTCGGTGATTTTCTGCCGTTCCAGCGCGGCGAGGCGGCGCAACTGCATGTCCAGAATCGCCCGCGACTGCAGCTCGCTCAGGTCGAAGCCCTGCATCAGCCGCGACAGCGCCGCGTCCGCGCTCGGCGACTGCCGAATCGTCTCGATGACCGCGTCAAGCTGGTCCAGCGCCTTCAGCAGCCCTTCCAGAATGTGCGCGCGGGCCCGCGCCTTGCCCAACTCGTACTCCGAGCGCTTCTGGATGACCACCTCGCGGTGCTCCACGAAGTAGCGCAGCACCTGCTTCAGCGAGAGCAGGCGCGGGCCGCCATCCACCAGCGCCAGATTGTTGACGCCGAACGTGGTCTGGAGCAGCGTGTACTTGAAAAGCTGGTTCTGCACCTTCGCCGGGTGCGCGCCACGCTTCAACTCAATGACGATACGTAGCCCGTCGCGGTCCGACTCGTCGCGCAGGTCGCTGATGCCGACGACCCGCCCCTCGTGAACGAGGTCCGCCATCTTCTCGATGAGGCTCGCCTTGTTCACCTGGAACGGAAGCTCTGTCACTACAATCTGGAAGCGCCCGCCCCTCGGCATCTCCTCGATGAGCGTCTTCGCGCGCATGATGACGCGCCCGCGCCCCGTCGCGAAGCCACTCTTGATGCCCTCGGTGCCCAGAATCATCCCGCCCGTTGGGAAATCTGGACCCTTGATGTGCTCCATCAGGTCGTCCAGCGTCACCTCATCCAGGCGGGTCCAGTTGTCAATCACGAAGATGCTGGCGTTGCACACCTCTGTCAGGTTGTGCGGGGGAATGTTCGTCGCCATGCCGACGGCGATGCCGCCGCCGCCGTTGAGGAGCAGGTTCGGGATGCGCGCGGGCAGTACGTCCGGCTCCTCAATCGAGCCGTCGAAGTTCTCGCTGAACGGCACCGTCTCCTTGTCAATGTCAACCAGCAACTCCATCGCCGGGCGAGTCAGCCGCGCCTCCGTATAGCGCATCGCCGCCGCGCTGTCCCCGTCCACCGAGCCGAAGTTGCCCTGACCATCCACCAGGGGATAGCGCATGGAAAACTCCTGCGCCATGCGGACCATCGCGTCGTAGACCGCGCCGTCGCCGTGAGGGTGATACTTGCCCAGCACCTCGCCGACGATACGCGCGCTCTTCTTGAAAGGACGATCCGGGCGCAACCCCATGTCGTACATCGCGTAAAGAATGCGGCGATGCACCGGCTTCAACCCGTCGCGCACGTCGGGCAGCGCCCGGCTCACAATTACGCTCATCGCGTAGTCGAGGTATGCACCGCGCATCTCGTCGTCAATGTTGATGCGCTGTACCGCGCCCCACTGGTCCATCAATTCTGGCGTATCCATCGCGTCGCCCCTGCTCTCTCGGTGTCTATCTTCCATCCTGATTGCATCAGAAATGGCGTCGAAATCTGGCTAGAAATCAGCCAAACCATTAACGTTTATTATAGCACAAGGGCGCGTCAATCACTATTACCACCCCACCATTCCGCACCTTTTTCTACCCCTCGCTTGGCCGGGCTAACAATCCGATTTGACGATTCCGTAAAGAGCCGTTAATATGCCGCTCGACCAGGGAGCCGTCCGCTCTACAGAGCCAGTCTCCTTGACATAAGCACCCAAACGGTGCTACGATAGAGCCGCTTACGCTGATGCCAGTGACAACGAATCCAGAACGACGCGAGACTCGCCGTTCTCGCACGCGCGGCCAGCTTGTCTTAAGACCCGCGCTATTTGCCTGTTGTCACGGCCCAGTGCCCGGCGGCCATCTCACCATTCTTCTTACGTGGTTACAGGAGGAATCAGAAGTATGGCAGTTGTAATGCACGGCGTCGTCAAATGGTTCAGCAATGCCAAGGGCTATGGCTTCATCCAGCCCGAAGAAGGCACCGATGTCTTCGTCCACTATGCTGACATCGAGATGGAAGGCTACCGCACCCTCACCGAGGGCGAGCGCGTCCAGTTCGTTCTTGAAGACAGCGGCGCGAAAGGCCCCCGCGCCCAGGCGGTGAAGCGCGTCTGACGCCCAACAGAGCCAGCGTGCATCTCTACCGAGAATCCGAGCCTCGCCCAGCCTCTGCTGGCGAGGCTTTTCGTTGAAGCAGATGCGAGGAACGAAACTTGCGCTAAAATCTCTTGAGTCCTTTTCCTTTCTCCTTTTTCCATTGGCCCATTTAGACAAACATAAACCCAACCACAGGCAGCCACGCCCGAAAGACCAACGGGGCCGACCGCCTCTTCATCCATGCTTAAAGGAGCACCATGCCTAACCATAAACTCAAAATCATCCCCCTCGGCGGTGCCGGGGAAATCGGCAAGAACATGACCATCTACGAGTACGGCGACCACATCATCATCGTGGACGTTGGCATCATGTTCCCCAACGACAACATGCACGGCATAGACCTCGTCCTCCCCGACTGGAACTACCTCAAGGACAAAAGGGACAAAGTCACCGCCATCCTGCTCACGCACGGCCACGAGGATCACATCGGCAGCCTCCCCTTCTTCCTGAAGGACGGCTTCGCCAACGTCCCTATCTACGCCACTCGCCTCACGCGCGGCCTCATCGAGAACAAACTCGAAGAGCACGGCCTGCTCGCCGACGCCGTCCTCAACACCTACCAGGCGGGCGACCGCGTTCGCGTCGGCCCCTTTGAGGTAGAACCCGTCCGCGTCAGCCACTCCATCCCCGACGCCGTTGCCCTCGCCCTGCACACGCCCGTCGGCGTCATCGTCCAGACGGGCGACTTCAAGTTCGACCACACCCCCGTAGATGGCCGCACCACTGACATGGGCCACCTCGCCCGCCTCGGCAGCGAGGGCGTCCTGATGGTCCTTGGCGACTCCACGGGCATCGAGCGCGCGGGCACCACTGAGAGCGAGGCAGTCGTCGCCGACGCCTTCGAGCGCGTCTTCGACAACGCCCAGGGCCGCCTCATCATCGCCAGCTTCGCCAGCCAACTCCAGCGTGTCCATCAGGTGCTCCACATGGCGCGCCGCCATGACCGCGTCGTCGCCCCGGTGGGCCGCTCGATGGTCAACAACGTCAAGATTGCCCAGGAACTCGGCTACCTTGACGTTCCGCCCGGCCTCTTCGTCACCGTCGAAGAGGCCCTGCAAAAGCCCCACGATCAGGTAGTCTTCCTCGCGACTGGTTCTCAGGGCGAACCACGCGCCGCCCTCGCTCGCATGTCAACGGGCACCCACCGTCAGGTAAACATCGTGCCGGGCGACACCGTCGTCCTCAGCGCCGGAGCCATCCCCGGCAACGAGGTCAGCGTCAGCCGCGTCATAGACAACCTCTTCCGCCTCGGCGCGACAGTCATCTATGACGCCATCGAGAAGGTCCACGTCTCCGGTCACGGCAGCCAGCATGACATCATGCTTATGCAGCGCCTCCTCGACCCCAAATACGTTGTGCCCCTTCACGGCGAGTACCGCCACCTCGTCCTGCACGCGCAACTCGCTGCCCAACTCGGCGTCCCGCGCTCTAACATCTTCATAGTCGAGAATGGTCAGATTCTCCTGGTTGACGAGGAATATGTCAGCATGGGTGAGCGCGTCTCCGGCGGCTGGGTCTTCGTGGATGGCAGCCGCGTCGGCACCATCGGCTCCGCCGTCCTCCGCGAGCGCGAATCCCTCAGCCAGGACGGCTTCGTCGTCGCCGTCGTCACCCTCGATGGCGAAACCAAGCAGCCCATTGGGCGGCCCCAACTCCTCTCGCGCGGCTTTATCGCCCGCGACGACCACGAGGACTTCTTCCGCCGCGCCGAAGATAACGTTTTGCGGACCCTCAAACAGGACAACCAGGAGAAAGCCGACACCGCCGCCATCGAGAACCGCATCCGCACCGCCCTCAGCCGCCTCTTCTACGACGAGACCCGCCGCCGCCCGATGGTTCTTCCCGTCGTCACCGTCGTCTAGCCTCGCCTCTCACCCCACCCACCAAATCAAACCCTCTCTCCTCGAATGGGGAGAGGGGGTTGGGGGTGAGGGCCACCGTTGCCTACAGTCCACGTCAAAAAGCCCCCTCTAAATAGAGAGTGGGATTGTAGAAACAGACGATTCAGGGCACTATTGCGTTAAGAATCAACGAGGTGCAATGAATATGAATACCAGACTGTTGATGACAGCGAGTAGCGTCGTCCTCGGACTTGCGGGGATAGTTCTCCTGTTCGCCCCGGAGATGCTGTTGGCGACGCTTGGCGTACAGCTACTAGCGCCTTTATCGGTTCTGGTCCAGTTGCTAGCGGCGCTCTATTTTGCTTTTGCATTGATGAACTGGACCGCCAAAGAAAGTATTATTGGCGGCATCTACAATCGCCCGCTCTCCTTTGGGAACTTTGCTCACTTCTTCGTGGGGACGTTTGTGCTCATAATATACCTGTTCTCGAACAGCGCGCCCACCTCCCTGCTTGTTGCCACGTTCGTCTATGCCATCTTTGCATCTCTCTTTGGGTGGCTCCTTTTCAGGCATACCGGTGTCTCGTCTGTACAGTCCTGATACCTCACTTGACCGTCCTCCCTCCTCCGCTGCCTTTGCTCCACTATAGACGAGAGCCACGCCTAATTGACGCTGCGCCATTCATCCCTTACCCTTCCACCATGTTCGGAAAGAGAACGCTAACACTAGGGAGGCGGCTGGCGCTCTTGGGCGCGGCTGCCTTGATAGCGGCTGCATTTATCGGTGGAACAGTGGCAACCGCCGTTCCTGGTGCTCTCATAGTCGGCCTGTTTCTCTTTGAGCAGGAGCACCACGACCACAGGTTAGTCCAGAGCGCCGCGCTCGTCCTCGCCCTGCTTGCCGCCTACTTTGCCTTTGCTGGGCGCAGCCCTGTAGAAGAGTCGGGAAGACTCGCCTACTATCTAAGCGCGTTCGGGGCAGGGCTTACCATTCTGGGCAGCCTAATGACCTTTGGTGAAGTATCTTAACCCCTTGCAACTTATAGCTTGATAGCCTTCAGCTACATGAATAAACCTTCATCGAAAACTACCCTCTACATGAACAGCCGTGCATTGACACTGACCTGAAAGCGCTCTATACTGCGCTCATCCTTTGGAGATGCGGTTTCGCAAGAAGCCCGGCTCTGGAGGGTAAGGAAGCCTCGATGGATTGGAAGGTCGGCTCACCCGCAACGGTGACTGGCTGGAAGGTTCGCCGAGGCTCCTTCTTTTTGTCTACTACGAGCAGTAGGAGCTTGTTCTTGGTTGGAGGGTAGGTTAGGATATAGTTGTTTGTTAGCAGAACTGAGACGGCGTGCTTAGATTCGTGTGCCTTCTTACTTCTTGCTTTTCCCGTACAACTCGCGCACCAAGTTAATCTCGCCCGCGTGATACAGGTCATGCTCGATACTCGCCTCGATAATCCGCTCAAGCGCCATCGAGCGCCCGAACATCTCGCGCGCCTCCTCCAACTCCGCGTCGCGAAGGAAGCCAAGCGGCTCCCGGATAGCCTCGTGCTCCTCCGTCAGCCACCGCCGGAGCAGCCGCCACGCCTCCGGTGCTCGCACCTCCTGAAAGCCCTGTTGCCCGTCACCGAAGCAGCGGTTCGCCGCCACTGCCTTGCCCACCCCCAGGTGGACCAGCAGGCTCCGAATCGAACGCGCCCCGCCTTCAGGCAGCCAGCCCGCCTCCTCCTCCATCAGGTTGGCACAGTTCGCCTCCACGCTCAACGGGCTTTCCGACCACGCCCGGTCCAACCGCCGCAGCAGCGCCGTCACGCGTGGCTCCGCCTCCCGCCGCTCCCACCGGACCCGAAGCCCCTCCACGCGCGCGCGGTGCGCCTCCCAGTTCGGCTCCTCGTCCTCCAAGAGCGCCTGCCGCGCCTCCAGCACCTGCCCGCGTAGGTGCCCCACGTCAATCCCATACGGCTGCCGCCCCTCGAACGGCTCCAGATAGCCAATCGCGCCCGTCCACTTGCCCAGCGCGCCCCGGCGGTTCCCGTTAAGAACGTGGTACGCCCCCACCCCACTCTGAATGATGCCCTTCAGCGCGTCCCGCACCGGCTCATCCGTCGCCCGCCACAGCCATTCCAGCGTCTCGTGCTGCTCGTAGAACCGCCCCGCGTTCCACTGCTCCAACCCCCGCGCCAGATGCGGCGGCTGTGCCCGCCCCTCCACCTCGCGGCTGTACCCCTCATCCATCCCATCCTGTGCCGCCCCGCGCCTCGGCACCACCTCCGCCAGAATGTGCTCCAGGTGCTCGTTCAGCCTATCCATGCCCTACCTCAACCGGGATGCGGGATGCGGGATACGGGATGCGCGATGTGAGATGCGGGATAACGGCCTCTGCTGTTCCCTTAA
This sequence comes from Ardenticatenaceae bacterium, assembly GCA_036386615.1. Lineage (GTDB taxonomy): Bacteria > Chloroflexota > Anaerolineae > Ardenticatenales > Ardenticatenaceae > DASVVH01. Next base: position 2,139 of record DASVVH010000200.1, on the reverse strand, counting down.
TAAATCCCTTTGCGCCTTTGCGTTAAGCCGTTCATCCGTTTCCGTTAGCGGTCGTCGGTCGTCAGTCGTCGGTCGTCGGTGCTACGCCCTCAGATTCGCCAACCGCTCCGCTGCCGCGTCCAGCGTCTCCCACCGCTTGCAGAAACAGAACCGCACCAGCTTCTGCGCGTGCTCTTGATGAAGATAGAACGTCGCGGGCGGAATCACCGCCACCCCCTTCTCCCGCACCAGATAGCGGCTGAACTCCAGCGCGTCCGCGAACGCAAAGTTCTCGATGCCCGCCAGGATGAAATAGCTGCCTTCGGGACGGCTGGGTTGCAGCCCCGTCTCCTCCAGTACATCCATCAGGAAGTCGCGCCGCGCCTGGTAGTCGGCGGCCAACTCCGCGAAGTAGCTGTCCGGTAGCCGCAGCCCCTCCGCGATGGCGTACTGGTTCGGCGTCGTCGTTGCAAAGACCGTGAACTGGTGGATGCGCCGCAACGCCGTCTGAAGCGGCGCGGGGCCAATCGCCCAGCCCACCTTCCACCCCGTGAACGAGAAGCTCTTGCCGCCGCTGGAGAGCGTCAGCGTTCGCTCCCACATGCCGGGGAACGTAGCGAGGCGGCGGTGCCTCGCGCTCTCGTACACGATGTGCTCGTACACCTCGTCAGTGATGGCGAGCACATCGTACTCCTGGCAAAGCTCCGCAATTAGCGAAAGCTCCTCCTCCGCGAAGACCGTGCCCGTCGGGTTGTGCGGCGTGTTGACGTAGATAACCTTCGTGCGCCGCGAGAAGGCCGCGCGCAACTCGTCGGGGTCGAAGCGGAACGCGGGCGCGTACAGCGTCACCACCACCGGAACCCCGCCCGCCATCTCGACGTTCGGCACATAGGAATCGTAGAACGGCTCGAAGACGATAACCTCGTCTCCCGGCTCCACGAACGCGAAGGCGCTGCACCACAGCGCCTCCGTTGCCCCACTCGTCACCGTGATCTCCGTCGCCGGATCCACTTGCTGACCGTAAAAGCGCGCCGCGTGCTCGCTGATGGCCTCCCGCAGGGTTGCCTCGCCGTGCGACATCGCGTACTGGTTGTGCCCCTCCGCGATGGCTCTCTGCGCCGCCGCCTTCAGCACCTCCGGCCCCTCGAAATCGGGGAAGCCCTGCCCCAGGTTCACCGCCTGGTGCTCCCGCGCCAAGGCGCTCATCTCCGCGAAGACTGAGGTGCCGAAGCCCCGCACGCGGCCCGCCATCCAATCACGCATCGTCACTCTGCCGCGTCCAGCGAATCTCCATCTCCTCCCGCCCGCCGAGCGCCTGCCGCAGCAGCGACACCAGCTCCGGGTCCGCCCCGCGACGCTCGAACATATCCAGCGTCGCCACGTTGATGTAGTAGTCCCTGTCTACCGTAGACTCCTCTTCGAGTTGGTCCTGCATGAACTGGAACTGGGCGTCCGCAATCGTGCCGAGCGGCGCGCCCGTCTGGTTGTCGAAAAGCTGTACCATATCTCTCTCCTCGGTTATCTCTTCGCACGTAGCAGGCTCACCAGCAGGGCCACTACGCCGAGCAGCCCAAGCAGCCCGACGCCGAGCACGAGCGCCGTATACAGGCGGCTGTATTCCCTCGTGAACTGCCCATCCTCGACCGTGAATGCCTCGCGCCCAGCGAGGGCGAGCAGCGCCAGCCAGGGCGCTGCTTTCACGAGCCTGCTGCTCTCACCTGACCTATCGTCTTCTGGCATGGTTTCCTCCTATCGCAGAGCGCGATTGTAAGGGGGAACAGAGCATTTACCAAGCCACGCCGCGAGAATGCAGTAGGACTGTGTCAAAGTCGGAGAGGAGGGAGAACAAGGGCAAGGAGGGGACCAGATGGGGCTGAGGCCAGTAGAGGCCAGTATCGGCCAGTACTGGCGACTGATAAAGGCCAGTATAGTGACAGATAATTTCTACGTAGCCATTAAGTTATATTATAAACTGTGCGACTTTGACACAGCCCCGGAGAATACGGCACAAAAGGTTGAGGCTCATCTATTGAAAGAGTGAAGAGGTACGTATAATGAGGCCATGGAATTTCCAATAACTGATCTCCTCCACCCCGAAGAGTGCGAATGCTGGCTTCTGGAGCATTTCCATCCCGATGGCTTGCGGTGCCCGCGCTGTGG
>DASVVH010000199.1:0-5045 GCA_036386615.1 Ardenticatenaceae bacterium | reverse complement strand
ACTGCCCAACACATACCCCACATGGGCACGGCTTTGGCCCGGAGCCAGCAGGCGACTATGCGCGGAGCTAGATGGAACCGCACGGACCTTGAGCCACGTTGAGCCATGTTGGAAGCGTTCTTGATGCCCTCCAAAAGGACGGAGGATAGAAGTTGACCATAAACATATGTACATTTATTGACATCGAAAATATTGTGTACATAGGTGAGAAGGGGCTGACAGAGATGCAGGCGGCGCAGAGGGTGGAAAATGGCGCATTTTGCTGGTTGACATCCGTGCATGGAGAGCGCGCGAGTAGGCCGCAACCTGAGGGTATTCAGGTAGTTGCGGCTGACGCCTGCGGATGAAAGGCGGTGAAAGGCAGGCAGCGTAGGGCACGCGAGGAGCGCGCGCTGCCGGGAGGAGAAGGCTAAACGAAACATGGACGGCTCCTTGCATTCAAAAGAAAACTTTGTTCTATTGGAGTATACAGGAAAGGAGTGGAAAAAGCAAGGGCAAAACGGGATTTGGGGTGAAGATAAACAGGTTTAGGAGTTACGTGTACGGATACACAAGGTTGGCATACAGGTTGGCCCAAGCACGACGGCAAGGCGAAGCGTGCTAATGCTCTACGATAGGCGTGTTGCTGGGTGGATCCTTCACTTCGTTCAGGATGACATGGCTGTAGCTAGACCTTACTTGATGTACCAGTGTGTGTTAACCTTGTGGAACAATACAGATAACGACTTGAACGACATAACGTAAAGGCGCGAGGACGCAGGGGATTCTTTAGGAACGATGTAAGCCGTTATCTCACATCTCACATCTCGTATCCCGTATCCCACATCACGTCTCGCTCATGAAGTAGCGGCGGCTCTCGATGACGACGGGAATGCCGCGCAGCAGCGTGGTGGCAACGGTTATCAGGACGAGGACAAAGAGCAGCGTGCTCAAGGGATTGAGCCACATCGCCTGCGGCGACCACTCGCGCAGCGCCATCAAGAGGGCGAGTGCCGCGAAGACGACTGCCTTAATCGCCCCATAAAAGGCGCGCATGGGGCGGCCACTGACGAGCCATCGCGCCCAAGGCGTCTTCATCATCTCGAAGGCCGTCTCGCCTCTTGCCAGAACGTAGCCACGAATGGCGTCAGTGATGATGCCGCGCGAGATGACGACGAGGGCAATCCAGACGGGCACAAGGTTCAGGTCCGCGTAGACAATCCAGTAGACGTTCTCGACCACGCGGTCTATGGCGATGTCCATGACCGCGCCGAGTTCGCTCGTTTCACCCCGCGCCCGCGCCACCATACCATCAATGCCGTCCATCGCAATCAGGATGACGGTGAGCACGAAGGCGATGAACTTGAGCGTCGCGCCGCCAAAGTAGAGCAGCCAGACCACGAGGGCGAGGAGCAGCAGGCGGCTAAGGGTAATCGCGTTAGCAAGCATGGAGTGGACGGTGGACGGTGGACGGTGAACGACAGGAATGGCTTAACGGGGGCGATTGTATCACGGGGGTGGGGAAGGAGGAAAGGAGGGGAGAGGGAGCGTCAGGGGAGCGAATGGAGCGTCAGGACCACGTTATGTGAAGCGAAGCCTACAAAAGCCTACATTGAAGTGCGATGTCGGGCCTACACTGGTAATAGGTTGGTGCAAAGTGGGCATGTATGTAATGCACAATATCATGTGTTTGAATGGGATGCTGAACCATTACTCAGGGGTTGCCCCCATCCTTATCTGTGCTAGCATTACTCTACATTAGTCACCGAGGATTAAGCTATGCCATCCGCACTCGACGCCCTGAAAGAAAGACTGGCCCAGATTAAGGGTCTCCAGTTTGCCAGTTCTGCCCTCGCGTGGGAGCAGGAAACCTACATGCCGCCCGGTGCCGCCGCCAGCCGCGCCCAGACGCTGGGCACACTGAGCCGCACGGCGCACGAACTCTTCACCGCCGCGGAGACCGAACGGCTCCTCTCGACGGCGGAGGCCCAGGCGCAGGACCTCGACCCCGACGGCGACGATGCCCGCCTCCTAGCGCTAACGCGGCGCGACTATGAGAAGTCCGTCAGGCTGCCCGCGCCCTTCGTCGCGGAGCTACGCCGTGCTGGCTCCTACGCGGTTGGGGTCTGGCAGGAGGCGCGCCGCGCCAATGATTTCGCCCTTCTCGCGCCCCACCTCGACACCGTTATCAGGATGCAGCGCGAGAAGGCCGATTACCTCGGCTACACGGACCATCCCTACGATGCCCTGCTTGACCAGTTCGAGCCGGAGATGAAGACGGCGGAGGTCCGCGCCATCTTCGACGATCTGCGCGAGAAAACGGTGCCCCTCGTCCGCGCCATCGCGGAGCGCGGCGATGCCGTTGACGATTCCGTGCTACACCAGCCCTTTGAGGACGAAAAGCAGTGGGTGCTCATGCGCGAGGTGAGCGAGTTGTGCGGCTACGACTACCATCACGGGCGCATAGACCGCGTGGCGCACCCTTTCTGCTCCACCCTCGGCTCCGGCGACGTGCGAATCACCGTCCGCACCGAGCCAAATTTCTTCAACCCCGGCTTCTTCGCCGCCGCCCACGAGACGGGCCACGCCCTCTACAACCAGGGCCTTCCCGCCCACCTGGAGCGCACCCCCCTCTTCGGTGGGGCCTCCTCCGCCTTCCACGAGTCGCAATCCCGCCTGTGGGAGAACCTCATCGGGCGCAGCCGCGAGTTCTGGCATGGTTTCTTCCCGCGCGCGCAGGCCATCTTCCCGGAGCAACTGGGCAGCGTGGACGTGGAGACCTTCTACCGCGCCGTCAATGCCTCAACGCCCTCTATGATTCGCGTCGAGGCCGACGAGGTGACTTACAACCTTCACATCATGCTCCGCTTCGACCTGGAAGTGGAGATGCTGGAGGGCGACCTGGATATCGCGCAGCTACCTGCTCGCTGGAATGAGAAGATGGAAGCCTACCTTGGCATCCTGCCGGAGACGGACGCCGAGGGCGTGATGCAGGATATGCACTGGTCGAGCGGCCTCTACGGCTACTTCCCGACCTACTCGCTCGGCAACCTGCTCTCCGTCCAGCTTTACGAGGCCGCGAAGCAAGACCTCCCCGACCTCGCGCAGCAGACAACTCGGAACGACCTGCAACCGATTCTCGGCTGGATGCGCGAGAAGGTCCACCGGCACGGGCGCAAGTTCCTGCCGCAAGAACTCGCCGTGCGCGCCACCGGACAACGCCTCATCGCCGAGCCGTATGTGAATTACCTGCACACGAAATATGGTGACATTTACGGGTTGTAGGGTAACGGATTTTCACCACAGAGGCACAAAGAACACAAAGAACGACCACAAAGGTTTTGTTCACTAGATGTTTGCGTGCTCTATTAAAAATCTTCCCGCGTCTTTGCGCCCTTGCGTTATGCCGTTCAAGTCGTTGCCGTTACCGTCCACCGTCCATCGTCCACCGTCTAAAGAAGGTCCATCATGCCGTCCGAAGGCCGCATCGTTTACTCGACTGACCCCACGCCGGACCCGAAGCCTGGGCGCGCGCCTAAAGGTCCACCGGCGAACCAGCAGACCGTCTACGTGGAGCGGGACCGCAAGGGGCGCGGCGGCAAGACCGTCACGGTCATCAGCGGCCTGCAACACGACCCCGGCACCAAGGAGAAGCTGCTGAAGCAGTTCAAGACGCTCTGCGGCGCGGGGGGCACGCTGAAGGACGGCAACCTGGAAATCCAGGGCGACCACCGCGACAAGCTCCTCGACAAGCTGCGGGAGATGGGCTACAAGGCCAAGCAGAAGGGCGGCTGATGCTCCGAATCAGGGTAGGGTTTATGGAACTCTGCCCAGATCGGTTTGGAGCGTGTTTGTGGAGTCTTGTTTAGGCTTGCCGCCGAGGGTTGCGCTCCGCTCCACCCTCGGCTACAGCTTTCGCCGTCCTTCGGACTCTATGATGCATAGCAGAATGAGTGGTCGTTTGGTTTGCTACTCCCTGCTTTGAATCGCAGGTATACCATCGCATAAGCATGGACAAAACCTTAACCTCGCGTTCGACCACTACCGTGCCGAGCAATGGCCTTGAGCGTCTGGCGCAGACCATTTGGCCCGGTGCTGCCGCGCTGCCCGCCCGCGAGCGGGCCTCGGCTGTCGGGGACATCGTGACCGTCCTGTACGTGGCTCCCCTCGCGCTGGTGGGCCTCGCGTGGCTCGTGGCCTCGACAGACCTCTCCCTCATACGGGAGCAGGCCGCCGTCTTCGGCGTGCTCCTCGTGCTGGTGCTCATCCTTGAGCGCGCCGATTTCTCCCTCTACGCGCAGGTGGAGCCGGGCAGCCTCGTCACGTTCAGCGGCTCACTGGATTCCATCATCTTCTGGTCGGGGACGCTGCTCTTCGGTCCCTCTGCCCTGTGGCTCGCCGTTCTCCCCAACTCGTGGGAGTTCATTCGAGCGTTCCGGGCGGCTCCCACAACAGCGGCGCGCTGGGGCCGGATACGCGACGGCTGCCTGCGGTTGGCGGGCCTCACCCTCGCGGCCCTGCTGGCCCTCACTCTCTATCAACGATGGGGTGGCGCTTTCCCGCTGCCCGGCCTCACGCTGGAAGCTATCCTGCTGGCGCTGCTGGCGACGTTCCTCTGGTGGCTCTTTTCGGACGTGCTCTGGCTGCCCGTCATCGCCTACTGGGCGAACTCCGTGCTGGTCACGCATCGTGCCGGGCTGCGCCCCTACCTGCGGTTCGTGGGCAGCTTTCTAACGTGGCCGCTCGTGGTGGACCCCTTCGCGGTGCTCGCGGCGGGCCTCTTCGTCGAGCACGGGCTGGGCATCTATCTCTTCTACATCGCCGGGCTGCTGCTGATTAGCGTCGTCGCGCGCCGTCTGGGGCAGGTTGCCGAGCGGAGCGAGCAGCGCTCGCGCGAGATGGAACTGCTGGAACGGCTGGGCCGCGCCCTCATCAACGCCCCGCCCGACGCCTCCACCCTGCCGCAAATCCTGGCCGAGTACGTCCCTCCGATGTTCCCCAACGGGCGCGTCGAGATTCGCCTCTTCCCTGACCGGACCCTGCTGCACGCGCCCGCGCACTGGGAG
>DASVVH010000198.1:0-8031 GCA_036386615.1 Ardenticatenaceae bacterium | reverse complement strand
CGGCTCCGCCACCAGAAGGCGCGCCCCCAACCCGCCAGGACCGATAACGAGGTCGCCGAGGAGCGTCTGTGGACCAACCTCGCCGCGACACACGGAGAGGTCGAGGGAGAGACGAACCGCGCCTGGAACCGCGAGAAGCTGCAACAGGCGCTAGAGAACATCCCCGTCGAGCAGCGTCTCTGCCTGGAACTCGCTTACTTCGAGGGGATGAGCCAGCGCCAAATCGCGGAATACACGGATACGCCGCTGGGAACCATCAAGACGCGCATCCGTATAGGATTGGAGAAGCTGGAACGGCTGCTGAGTGCCGTCGGCTATCGAGCGGAAGATATCTAGGGTTAGAGGTTGCAAGGTTAATCATGAGTGGAGATTCGCGTCCTACTCACAACGAAATAACGGAAATGCTGCCAGCCTACGTTCTCGGAGCGTTAGAGCCGGACGAGATGGTGGCCGTAGAGGAGTACGTGAACGAACATCGCGCGCTGTTGCGCCGCCTGGACGAACTTGAGGAGAGCATCGGCAAGCTGGCCGTCACGGCTCCTCACGCGCCGCTCCCCGGCGACGCGAAGGAGCGCCTCATGGCGCGCGTCCGGGCCGATGTGGAGCAGGCAACAGTTACGGATGCCACAGCCGCGCCTTTCCTCTCTATCGTTGCGCCCCTTCCCCCGACGACTCAGCCCGTCGTGGAACCGCGCAGGACCAACCCGCCTCGCCGTAGCTGGTTCCGAGTGCTCAACCCGGCGTGGGTGACGGCGGTCGGTGCCGCCGCGATGCTGGTCCTCGCGCTGACCTACAGTAACCAAATGCGCGGGCGCGCAATAACGCTCCAGAATCAACTCGACGACTCGCGGGGGCAGCTTGCCCAGGTACGCGAGGAGGCTGGCACGCTCCAGAGCCAGAACGCCGCCCTGCTCCAACAACTCCAGGCCGAGGAGCAACGGCTGGCGCTGCTGACGGGCACGAACCGCACCTATACGATGGCGGCCACTGAAGAGGCCCCAGGCGCGGGCGGTGCCCTCTTCACGACTGGCGACGAGGGCGTGCTGGTGCTGCACGGCCTTCAACCCCTGCCCGAAGACCAGACCTATCAATTGTGGCTGCTCGGCGACGCCGCGCCCGTCCCCGCCGGACTGGTCGAAATAACCGACGTTGCCCCCGACTGGTCGGTTCTCGCACTCCCTGCCGGTGCTGGGGAGTACGCGGGCATCGCCATCAGCATCGAGCCGAGCACGGGCAGCGAAGCCCCTACCGGCCCCATCGTCCTCGCCAGCAACCCCGGCTGATTCCAGCCCACGACCCTCTTTTTTCCCTCTTTCCAAAATCCGATAGATCCAACCCTCCCGTCCGTGCGTCAAACATAGCAGAACCCCCGGAAAAGAACAGACTCAACCGGGGAGTACGCAGGACGTAACTGAACACCATCGCCGCAAGACAGGGAGGAATCAATACCGTTATGGATATGCAATCGAAACTGATGGAACTGCTGGACTTCGGACAGTCGCGCTCCCGGCGCAACACCGTCGCTCCGGCTGGCAGCATCGCCGCGCGCGACAACGTTGCCCTCGGACGTGCCTTCGCTCAGACCATGAGCGACCTCGACATTCTCAACTTCGCCCTCACGCTGGAGCACCTGGAAGCCGAGATGTACCGCCAGATGCTCGCCACCAACATTCTCACGGGCAAGGAGTTGACCTACTTCCGCGACTTCGGAGCCGCCGAAGCCGCCCATGTCACCGCTATCACCCAGACCATCCAGCAGCTTGGCGGGACGCCCGTCGCCGCGAAGGCGATGTACAACTTCCCGGCCTTCGGGGATCGCGGAGCCATCCTGAACTTTGCCGCTACTGTCGAGGAGGTAGGGGTCGGTGCCTATCAGGGCGCGGCACCCGCCATCACGAACGCCAACATTCTGGCGGCGGCGGGGAGCATCGTGCAGGTCGAGGCGCGCCACGCGGCGATTGTCCGGCTGCTTCAGGGCCAACCGCCCGTTCCGGCAGCCTTCACGCCCAGCCTGACCGTGCAGGAAGTTCTCACTAAAGTCACCCCGATTCTCGGCAGCTAAAGCAGCAGGAACGATAGGAACAGGAGATACAATGAACAACAAGATGAACATGAGCCGCCGGAATTTCTTCAAGGCCAGTGCGGTTGCCGTCGTCGCCTCGACCTTGGCGACCAGCCCCCTGATGAGTGGCGTCGGCCTCGCGCAGGGCGGCAACCAGACGCTCGACATCCTCAACTACGCGCTGACGCTGGAGCACCTGGAGGCCCGCGCCTACCGTGACGTGATTGCGAGTGGCCTGCTTTCCGGCATGGCGCTCGACTTCTTCCGCACCTTCGGCGAGCACGAAGCCGCGCACGTCACGGCGCTGACCCAGACGATTCAGCAGTTGGGCGGCACGCCCGTCGCCGCTCAGGCCAATTACAACTGGCCGACCTTCGCCAACCAGAGCGAGGTGCTCACCTTCTTCCACACGGTAGAGGAGTTGGGCGCGGCGGCCTACCTGGGCCAGGCTCCTCGCCTGATTGACAACGACGGCCTTCTCACGGCGGCGGTCAGCATTCACAACGTCGAGGCGCAGCACGCTGCTGTTCTCGCGGACCTGATTGGTGCCGACCCCTCCCCCGACTTCGGCACGCCGAAGACGATGGAAGAGGTACTGGTGGTCGTCACGCCACTGCTGAACGCGAACGTACCGAGCGGCATGCCCCAGACCGGACGCGGCGGCTTCCTCGGCGGCGGCGCTGGCGGGCCGAGCGTCTTCCACTAAACGACGCGCCGTCCCTCGTAAAGCAAATCGGCCCGGCCTACTCAGGCCGGGCCATCTGGTGTCTGGATTATGGTATTCGATATGCGCTTCCGTAAGACTCTTCTACTTCTGATTACGACGCTCTGGCTGGTTGCGGGCTGCCAGTCCGGCAGCACTATCACCCGCCCTGAACCGACAGTGGAACAGGCTGCGGCTGCTCTGGCCGATACGCGAGCCGCCTCGGCCACCGCGCGGCCTGCCTCACCGACGGCCACCGAGGTTCCTCCCTCGGCCACCGCTACCAAGCCCGCAGCGACGGCAACCGCTACGCGCACGCGCCGCCCCACCCGTACGCCAAGCCGGACGCCAACCGTCACGGCGGAGCCTTCGCCCACTGCCACCCCTTCACCTATCCCGGCGACTGAGACGTCCTCACCCATACCGCCCACCGCGACGGAGACCCCGCCGCTCCCAACCCTGACGGTCCCGCCGCCAACCGAGCCACCCGCGCCCGTCGTCCAGGCTCCCGTTACCAGCAATCAACCCGTCCGGCTCCAGATTCCGAAGGTTGGGGTGGACGCCGCCGTCGAGAGCGTCGGCCTCACCTCTACGGGCCTGATGGACGTACCGCAGGGCGTAATGAACGTTGCCTGGTACAACCCCGGCGTGGCACCGGGTCAGCCCGGCAACGCCGTCTTCTCCGGCCACTTTGACGACTACAAACAGGACCCCGCCGTCTTCTGGCGCTTGGATGAATTGGAAGTCGGAGACGAGGTGGTGGCGACCGATGCCAGTGGCAACGTCTACCGCTATCAGGTCACAGGCAAGGAACTCTATCGCTACGATCAGGCTCCCCTGAACCGCATCTTCGGTTACAGCATCACCCCGAACCTGAACCTGATTACCTGCAATGGCACCTGGGACCAGGCGAACCGCAACTACGACCAGCGCCTCGTCATCTATACCACTCTCATCAACTAACCCCCGCACCGGAAGCGGCATTGCATAGCGGTGCCGCTTCCGGGCTGCCGTGCCACCGCCCTCCTGCCCTCTTCGCCTTTCAACATTAATTAGAGGCCGAGCAGTGGATGGAAGGGGTATGGCTGGTTAATTCGGGGTGCTCGCGGCCAGCCGCTCCCGCAGGTGCCACGCCTGCGCCTGTAGTCGCCCCAGGTCGCCCCCCGCCAGCCGTGCCTCGGCCTTCATTAGAGCCTCTTCCGCCGCTGCTCGTTCGCTACGCTTGAGGTGAAGCTCCGCCAGCCAGAGCGTGACCTGGGGTTGCAGAACGGGCACGGAGAGTGCCGAAGCCATCTCGTAAGCCATCTCCAGCTTCATCAGTGCGCCGTCCAGGTCGCCGCGCCCCTGCGCCGCCAGCCCCAGGTTCGCGTGGTAGTTCGCCACCTGCACGGTGTTCCCCTGCGCCTCGGCCTCGGCCAGCCCGCGCCGGAACCAGCGCTCCGCCTCGTCCCACTGCTGCTCGCCCAGCGCAATCTCGCCCTGCGTGCTGTAGAGCCAGATGAAGGGAATCGCCAGGGCGCGCTCCTCCGCCAGCTTTATCGCGGTCTCGATATGCTCCCGCGCCAGCGCGAGGTTTCCGCCGAGCAGGAGATGGTAGGCGGCGTTGTTGTGGCCCAAGACCTCCTGGTACTGGTCGCCCGCGCGCTGCGCGAGTGGGATGGAGGCGAGAAAGGAGAGATTGGCCGCTTTGAGGTCGCCCCGGATTGCAAGCAGGTTGCCCAGCATAAAGCGGCAGCGTGCCGCGAGTTCCCACAGGCCGTTCTCCTCTGCTAGACGGGCCGCGTTGCTCAGGTACTGCTCGGCCTCGTCTAGCCCACGCTCGTTCGCCACGCTGATGGCCCCCAGCAGGAAGTTAGCGAGAGCCTGCGAGGCCGGGTCGCGCTCGCCCTCCAGGTAAGAGAGGCTTTTCCTGGCCCAACGGTTCACCTCGTCGGCACGACCACTCGGCAGGTAGGCATCGGCGAGGCTGAGTGCCGCCTGCGCGATGCCCCCGCTGTCGCCCTGCGCCTCGAAGCCGACTACCGCCGCCTCGAACATCTTCTTCGCCTCGTCGAGGTCGCCCTGCCGGATGAGCGCTTTGCCAAGCCGCAACTGCCGCTCCGGCGTCGGCTCCAGCGCGAGCGCCTGACGATAGAAGGCAATCGCCTCGGCTGGCGCGGCAAGGGTCAGCGCGTGGTCTCCGGCCATTTGGGCGAAGTGCGCGGCCCGCGCCGTCTGGCTGCCCGCCGCGTAGTGGGCGGCGAGCCGCCCGGCGACGGGAGGGAGCCGCCCGGCGTGCGTCGCCTCAAGCGCTTCCGCCGCGCGGCGGTGCAGGAAGGCGGTGCGCGTGCCGCTCAACGCCTCCTGCACCGCGTCGGCGACGAGGGGATGGACGAAGGCGTAGCCCTCGTCGCGCTCCACCAGCACGGAGGCGTCCAGCAGGGCATCGAGGGCGTCTACCAACTCCTCCTCGCTCCGGCCACTCGTGCGGCGGAGGGTGCCAAAGTCCAGGTCCGGCTCCAGAACTGCCGCCGCCTGCAAGACTTGCTGGGCGGCTTCCGGCAGCCGGGCGATGCGGGCGCGGACCAACTCGGCGAGGGCGGGGGGCACCTCGCCCGGCCCGCTCCGGCAAATTTCTATCAGGAAATAGGGGTTGCCGCCACTCTGCCCCTGCACGCGGTCAGCCAGCGCGGCGTCGCCACCGAGGGCGAGAAGGAGGGCCAGCGCTTCCTCCCGCGTCAGGTGCGGCAGCGTGAGGCGCTGCGCGACGCCCTCACGCGCCCAGGTCGCGACGAGCCGCGCGAGGCTGCCCGAAGCCTCCTCGGAGCGGTAGGTTCCGACGAGCAGGAGGGCACGCTCCCGCAGGCGGTGGGTCAGGTAGCCGAGCCAATCAAGGGTGGCGCGGTCGGCCCAGTGCAGGTCGTCCAGGAAAAGGACGAGGGGCTGGCCGTCGAGCGCGTCCAGACAGCGCGCGAAGGCTTCAAAGACGCGGCGGCGCTCCTCTTCCGGGGGGAGGACGGCGGGCGCGGGCAGGTTGGGAAGCCTGACGCGGAGGTCGGGCAGCAAGCGCGCGACTTCGGCCAGCCAGATGGGCGGGACGGGCGAGCCGGGCGTGAAGAGCTGTTCCGCGACGGCGCGGTCCCCAAATAACTCGACCAATGGCGCGAAAGGGAGGCCCTGCGTGGCATCGAGGCTGTGACCTTCGAGCACGATGGCAGTTCGGGGAAGCGTCGTCGCCCATTCGTGCCACAGGCGCGACTTTCCAATGCCCGCCTCGCCCGTGAGCAGCACGACGCGGAACTGCCCCTCCCGCGCCTGCTGTAAGGCGTCGTCGAGCGCCTGCCGCTCCTGCTCTCGCCCGATGAAGGGAATGCGCGGCGTCTCTACATGTGTGGCGTGCCGCCTTGGGCGCGGCGTCACCTCGCGTTTGGGCGTGAGGTCAGGCTGGACTTCTCCCTCCAGGATGGCGGCGCGGAGGGCTTCCGTTTCGGGCAGCGGCTCGACGCCCAACTCGCGCTCCAGGACCATCTGTAGCGTTTCGTACTGGCGGAGTGCTTCGGGGCGCTCGCCCAGCCGCGCGTGGGCCTCGATGAGGGCGCGGTACATCGGCTCTTGCAGGTTGTCGTGCGCGAGGGCGCGGCGGGCGACGGCGATGACCTTGTTCCAGGCTCCTCGCTCCCTGTAGAGGCCGACTAGCGATTCCAGGGCGCGCAGGTACGCCTGTTCAAGCTGCTGGCGCTCCGTGACGAGCCAGAGTTCCCATTCGGCGCTGTCGCTCAGGTTCAGGCCATCCAGAAGCGGACCCCGGTACATCGCCTCAAGCGCCTCGAAGTCGCCCGTCACGGGGGAGAGGGAGCGGGCGGCGTACTCGAAGGCGTGAACGTCCACCCAGACGCCCTCGCCCAGGCTCAGATGCTCATTGTGGCTCTGCAAGACCTCCTCGCCCAAGGCTCGCCGGATGGCCCAGAGGGCGTTGCGGAGGTTCTTCCGCGCGGCATCGGGGGCGCTATCGGGCCAGAGCAGGTCGAGCAGGCGCTCGCGGCTCTGGGGCGTCTGCGTGACGGCGAGGTAGGCCAGGAGCGCGACGGCCTTGCCAACGGTGAGGTCGGCGGCCACGCCGTCCCGCGTGAAGCGAGGCACGCCGAGGAGGTAGAGGTGTATACCGGACATGGCTCAATCATAGCGGGATAGGGGCGCGAGGCTAAATGGAGGACGAAAGACGAAGGACGGAGGACGACCGCTAACGGATTTTCACCACAGAGGCACAGAGAACACAACCAACTGTAGGCGCTTTAGGCGAGAACGGCCACAGAGAGGTTTGTTCTCTGCTGGCGAATGAGAAAACCCCTTTGCCTCTTTGCGTCTTTGCGTTGTGCCGTTCAGTCCTTCAAATCCAATGAGCGGCCTTTGACGGAGACGCGCGTGGGGAATTGTCGTTTGGCTGTGTTATGCTATCGGGCAGCGGAGTTGGCCGGACGGTGGTGCTATTTAGCCCTGGAGTGGGGAGGAGGAGCGGTTCATGGCAGGGGCTGCGAACAGGATTGACGTATACCTTGAGATTGGGAAGAAACGGACGTTCGCAAGCGCGGTTGAGTGGTCGGGCTGGTGCCGTAGCGGGCGCGATGAGGTAATGGCGCTGCAAGCACTCGTGGACTACGGGCCACGTTATGCTGGCGTCCTGCAAGCGATGGACAGCGAGTTCCAGGCACCCGCCGATGTCTCGGCGCTCACGGTGGTCGAGCGGCTCGAGGGCACTACGACCACTGATTTTGGCGCGCCTGACGCAACGCCGACGAGCGACACGAGGCCGCTCGATGAGGCCGAGCTTCAGCGCTTGCAGAGGTTGATGGAGGGGTACTGGCAGGCGTTTGACGCGGCTGTGGAGGCGGCATCAGGGAAGGAGCTACGTAAGGGGCCGCGCGGCGGGGGCCGGGAGCTAGAGGGCATCGTTGGGCATGTGCTGGGGGCCGACACGAGTTATCTGAAGGCAGTCGGCTGGAAGCTGGAGAAGCGCGAGGCGGAGAACTTGGCCGAAGAACTCGCCAGGACCAGACAGGCGGTTCTGGACGCGCTGGCAGCGGCGGCGCGCGGTGAGCTACCGACACACGGGCCTCGTGGGGGCATCATGTGGACGCCGCGCTACTTCGTCCGCCGCGTGGCCTGGCATCTGCTGGATCACCTCTGGGAGATAGAGGACCGCGTTACATGAGGACGGAGGGAAGATAACCGATGAGTGATGTTCGTTGGATACGCGTTCTGGTGGCACTCGTCGTTGCCATCGTTGTGG
>DASVVH010000197.1:0-3161 GCA_036386615.1 Ardenticatenaceae bacterium | reverse complement strand
GGATGATGGCGACGAAGGTCACTAACCAGATGCCGAGTACCCGCTGGAGCGTCTTCTTCGGGCCGATTCTATCCACCACGCTGCCCCACACGAAGCCGCCGACGATGGCCGTCGCAATCCCAACGCCGAGGGAGAGGGTCGTCTGCATTTCGGTGAAGCCTAGCTCGTTGGTGGCATAGATAGCCGTGAAGGCCATAGCGGTATTCGCCGCGTCAGTGTAGAAATAGCGCCCCAGCAGGAAGCGCCCCAGCCCCGGATAGCTGCGCGCCCGCGCGATGGCCCCGCGCACGTTCCCGAACGCCTGTCTCAGGGCACCCAGCGTCATCGGGCGCGCGTCGGCCCGCGCGCGCTCCCGCACGAACATAAAGCAGGGAAGCGCGAAGAGCAGGAAAAGAATCGCCGTCGTCTGAAAGATGGCGATTTTGGACGCTCCGATTTCCAGCAGATAGTAGCCCGCGCCCAACCCGATGAACGAGCCGATGTACCCAATCCCAACGCCGATGCCACTCACGCGCCCCCGGTTCGCATCGGTACTCACCGCCGGGAGCAGCGCGTCGTAGAAAATGAGGCCCGCCTGGTAAAAGTAGTTGGCGAGCGTAAAGAAGATGAGAGATACAGTCAGCCCACCCCGCCCCAGGAAAAAAGTGAAGAGAACGCAGAGGATAGTACTCACTGCGAGGAGGGGGATGCGCCGCGCCGTCAGGTCAGAAAGCGCGCCAATCACCGGAGCCGAAAGGAACATCAGGAACATGGAGAACGAATTGATAGCCCCGTAAAGCTGATCGTTCCCTCCCATATCGTTGACAATCCAAAGCGAGAAGTAGAGCGAGACGATGTTCAAGCTGTAGATAGTATTGGCAAGGTCGTAGAGCATCCAGCTCACGGTAGACCTCGACCAGATGGAGGCCGCGCCGCGCGAGATGGGGGTGGATGCGGAGGTGGTCATCTAGGCTCCTCAGGGAAGCAGGAAAGGGAATCACAAGCGAAAATGGCAGCAGAGTAGCTGCTGGCTCTACTCAATACGCACGTCATTCTATTATGGTTGTGGATAGCTTCTTGCGAAAATAGGAACCTTCTGCAACTCAGAAGATGCCCCAATGTGGAAGTGACTCACCTCATGAGTCACTTCCACATTCGCGTATTATGTCAAGCAATGTCAACATCTATCGCCCTTCAATGTTGGCATTTGTTGGCATTGCTTCACATAATCCCTTTCTGACACTTCGCCCCTCCTCCAGTCCAGTTTCCCTCCCGTCATTAGATGTTAGAATGGGCCACTGCCCCACACCATCTACCCCGCTCTTCAAGAGAGACAATCTCGTCATGGACAACCGCCGCGAGCAACTTGGCTGGTACTTCTACGATTGGGCCAACTCGGCCTTCTCCACCACCGTCGTCACCGTCTTCCTCGGCCCCTACCTGACCAACATCGCCCAGAGCGCCGCCGATGCCGAAGGCTTCATCTACCCTCTCGGCATTCGCGTCCTCGCCGATGCCTACTTTCCCTATATGGTCTCCCTCTCCGTCCTGCTCCAGGTGCTCTTCCTGCCCATCCTCGGCGCAATTGCCGACTACTCGCACCTGAAGAAACAGATGCTCGCCCTCTTCGCCTACATCGGTGCCTTCGCCACGATGGGCATGTACTTCCTTGAGGGCAATCGCTACCTGCTCGGCGGGGGCCTCTTCCTCATCGCTAACCTCGCCTTCGGCGCGGCCATCGTCTCCTACAACGCCTTCCTCCCCGAAATCGCCAGCCCTGAACGGAGAGATACCGTCTCCTCAAGAGGCTGGGCGATGGGCTACCTCGGTGGCGGCATCCTGCTGGCGCTCAATCTGGCGCTCTTCACGCAGGCGGAGTCCTTTGGCCTGACCACCGGACAGGCAGTACGAATTAGCCTCCTCTCGGCGGGCCTCTGGTGGGCGCTCTTCACGCTCATCCCTCTGCGGGCGCTGAGGAGCAGGCGGCCCGTGCGCGAGTTGCCGCCTGGGGAGCGATTGCTGACCGTTGGCTTCAAACAGCTTCGCCACACCTTCAGCCAACTTCCGAACTACCCGCAGACGCTCCTGTTCCTTGTCGCCTACCTTATCTACAACGACGGCATTCAGACCATCATCGCCCTCTCCACCCAGTTCGGCCAGGAAGAGTTGGGGATGGAGGTCTCATCCCTGACGACGCTCGTGCTGATGGTGCAGTTCGTCGCCTTTGGCGGCGCGCTCCTCTTCGGCTATCTGGCGCGGCGCTTCGGGGCCAAGCGCTCCATCATCGGCGGCCTCATCGTGTGGACGGGCGTCGTCATCTACGCCTACGCGGCCCTACGAACAGAGCCGCAGTTCTTCATCATGGGCGCGGTCATCGCGGTCGTGCTGGGCGGCACGCAGGCGCTGAGTCGCTCGCTCTTCTCCCAGATGATTCCCGCAGGCCAGGAAGCCGAGTATTTCAGCCTCTACGAGGTCAGCGAACGGGGAACGAGTTGGATAGGGCCGCTCATCTTTGGGATAGCCTTGGAGACCACCGGCAGCTACCGCGTGGCGATTCTGTCGCTCATTATCTTCTTCGTCCTGGGGTTGGCCCTGCTGACGCGGGTGAACGTTCGCCGCGCAATTCAGGAATCGGGGAACACCGTGCCCTCGACGGTGTAGCATTCCGGGGCAACAAAAAAGCGCCAGGGGTTAACCTGACGCTTCAACGTCTTTTAGAGAACAACAACCGAAGGAGATAAGCGGGAGGGGAAGGCTGGCAAGGACCTACTTTCCCACGCCCCTACGAGCGCAGTATCATCGGCGCAGATGGGCTTAACTGCCGGGTTCGGGATGGGACCGGGTGGACCCCCACCGCGAAGCTCACCAGCCTTCCCCTCCGGCTTATCTCGTGTTGTGCGATGCGAACCAGAATCACCGTGCCGAAGCACTTGCCTGTCTTAAACGAAGCGCTCGGGCGTTAGTACCGCTCGGCTGCAGACATTGCTGCCCTTGCACCTGCGGCCTATCTAGCTGGTAGTCTTCCAGCGCCCTCGTGGTGTCTCCACCTTGGTGATCTCATCTTGAGGCAGGCTTCCCACTTAGATGCTTTCAGCGGTTATCCTTTCCCGACGTAGCTACTCAGCAATGCCGTTGGCACGACAACTGATCCACCAGCGGTCAGTCCACCCCGGTCCTCTCGT
>DASVVH010000196.1:0-3460 GCA_036386615.1 Ardenticatenaceae bacterium | reverse complement strand
CTCCACAACACTGAGTTGGCGGAGCGCGTCTACGGCCCGACGCTGATGCTCCAGGTCTGCGAGCGCGCGGCGGAGGCCGGGCTGCCCATCTACCTCTACGGCAGCCACACCGCCGTCCTGGATGCCCTCTGCGCCAACCTGCGCCGCCGCTTTCCGGGGCTGCTGATTGCGGGCGCGTCCCCCTCGCGCTTCCGGCAGGTCTCCGGCGAGGAAAAAGAGGAGATTGCCGAGACCATCCGGCGCAGTGGCGCGGCCATCACCTTCGTCGGCCTCGGCTGCCCCCGCCAGGAGACGTGGGTCTACGAGTACCGCGACGTGCTCTCCATGCCACTCATCGCCATCGGCGCAGCCTTCGACTTTCACGCGGGCACGCTTCGCCAGGCCCCCACGCGGCTACAGGACATGGGGCTGGAATGGCTCTATCGCCTGATGCTCGAACCGGGGCGCTTGTGGAAGCGCTACCTCCTGCTGAACCCGCTCTATCTCGCCATGCTCGCCCTGCAAGCCTCCGGCCTCAAGCGCTTCGACCCCGCCAGCGCCCGCCCGCCGGAACAGGAGCTACGCTATGGTTGAGACAGGCGTCGAGTTGAAACCTTCTCAAACCCCGGCCTCCTCTCTGCTCCAACTGGTCTCCCCCCTTCACACTCCGCTCCACGCGCCGCCGGAAACCGACTGGCCCGCGCTCCTCGCCCTCGCCGAAGCGCACGGCCTCGCCCCCCTGCTCTACACCCGCCTCGAAACCGCGCTGCACGCCCTCCCCGACGCGACACAGGCAGCGCTACACCGCGCCTACATGACCAACGCCGCCCAGGCGATGCTCTTCGAGCACGAGCTATCCCAGGTCGTCGCGCTCTTCCAGGCCGAGGACGTTCCCCTCGTCGCCTTCAAGGGCGTCCCCCTGGCGAAGACGCTCTACGGCGACGCCGCCGTGCGCCCAACAGTGGACGTGGACGTGATGGTGCGTGAGGCCGACCTGGACCGCAGCCGCGCCCTGCTGGAACAGGCGGGCTGGACCGCGAACAGCCTCTGGCAGATTCACTACAACTTCGTCAAGGAGGTGGGCGGCGCGGAGGTGCTGCTGGAACTACACTGGACCAGCCAGCGCGAGGGCGAGTACCCCATCCCGCCGGAGCGCTTCTGGGAGGAGGCGCGCGAGGGGCCGAACGGCTGGGCATTCTCCCACGAGATGACGCTGCTGATTCTGGTGCTCCACACCGTCCGCCACCAGTTCGAGCCGTACCGTCAACTGGTGGACATCGCCCACGCCGTCGCCTTGTGGAACGACACGCTGGACTGGCAGCGCCTCGTGGCCCTGGCAGACGAGGCCAACGCCCTGCCGATGGTGGCAACCGTTCTGGCGCTGGTGCATCGTGACCTGGGCGCGCCCCTGCCCCGCCACGATGGTCTGCTCCGCGAAATTGGCAGCAAACGGGTCTGGCTGACCGCCCATTACCTCTCGCCCGCGCACCTGCTGGGCAGGCGGTGGTTCCCCGTGCTGGACCGCTACCTCGCGCCCGTGCTCAGTGGCGCGTCGCAGCCCGCGCGCCTCTTCCTGCGCGACTTCGTGCGCCCGCCGGAGCAACTGGCCTACATCTACGGACTGGAACCCGGCTCGCGGCTCGTTCCTCTCTTCTACGTCCTGCGCCCCTTCCTGCTGGCCGGGAAGTACCTGCGCCGCATCGTCGAGAGACGGTAGACGATAGGACTACAGGTGCCAGAACCATGCTGTGCCAACCTTGTTAAAGTTGGGCAGGCTAAGGAGGAGCGGGGGCGAGAAAGGAGCCGCACGGGAGAGAGGCCAGTATAGGCCAGTAACGGCCAGTACTGGCGAGCAAAAGAGGCCAGTTTAGTGGCAGATAGCTGCTATATATATGTAGAATATCATAACAAACCATGCCGCCCGGCTAACCTTGACAGAAGCCCCGTTTGTCGTAACTGTACAAGTGAATGGCAAGTCTCTATTTCCGCGCTTCTGTGCCTCTGCCTCTTTGCGTCCTTGCGCCTTCGCCTAAAGCGCCTACCGTTGGTGCGGTATGCCGTAATCCGTTAGCGGTCGTTGGTCGTCAGTCGTTGGTCGTCAGTCGTCTACTAAACGCTTGAACTACCTGCGCGGCGGTGATATGATTGCCGAGGCGCGAATACCAAAGGAGTGATACAGTGGCGAAGAAGACCATCGAAGATGTTGACGTTGCCGACAAGCGCGTACTGGTGCGCGTGGATTTCAACGTGCCCCTTGAAGGCGGCGAGGTGACTGACGATACCCGCATCCGCGCAGCCCTGCCCACCCTGCAATACCTGCTCGACCACGACGCGAAGCTGATATTAATGTCGCACCTGGGCCGCCCTAAAGGCGACAACCGCGACCAGTTCAAGATGGACCCGGTGGCCCTGCGGCTGAGTGATCTGCTGGACCGTCCGGTGCAGAAACTGGATGCGCTCGTGGGGTCGGAAGTCGAGGGGGCGGTCAATGGTATGAGGCCCGGCGAGGTGATTCTGCTGGAAAACACGCGCTTCGAGTCCGGCGAGACGAAGAACGACCCCGACCTTTCAAGGAAGCTGGCGCGGCTGGCGGATGTCTACGTCAACGACGCCTTCGGCAGCGCCCACCGCGCCCACTCCTCGACGGCGGGCATTGTGGAGGAGAGCGACATTCCGGCGGTTGGCGGCTACCTGATGGAGAAGGAGCTACAGGCGCTCGGCGAGGCCCTGAACAACCCGAAGCGACCCTTCGTCGCCATTCAGGGCGGCGCGAAGATTTCCGACAAGATTACCGTCCTGAACCGCCTTCTGGAACTGGCTGACACCGTGCTTATAGGCGGCGGCATGGCGAACACCTTCTTCAAGGCGCAGGGCCACGACGTGGCCGACTCGCTAGTGGAGGACGAGGCGCTAGAGGAGGCGCGTAACTTGCTGGAAGGAGCCAGCGAGAAACTGGTTTTGCCCCTTGACGTGGTGATTGCCAACGCCTTCGACAACGCGGCGAGCACCCGAACCATAGACGCGGGCGACGTTCCGAGCGGGTGGCGCATTCTGGACATCGGCCCCAGGACGATAGAGAAGTACCGCGACATCCTGAGCGACGCGAAGACGGTGCTGTGGAACGGGCCGATGGGCGTCTTCGAGATGTCGAATTTCGCAAAGGGAACTTTTGCCATCGCGGAGACTCTGGCCTCCCTCGACGCGACCACCGTCGTCGGCGGTGGGGACTCGGCAGCCGCCGTTGCCGACGCGGGCTTGGCTGATAGGATGAGCCACGTTTCGACAGGCGGCGGGGCCTCGATGGAGTTCCTTGAAGGCAAAACCCTCCCCGGCGTCGCCGCCCTGGACGACAAATAGATGGGATACGGGATATGGGATACGGGATAACGACGAGGAACACGACGATTGGAGCCTTGTTCATCCCGTATCTGGCATCCCGCAACCCGCATCTCGCATCTCGTATCCCGTATCCTGAATCTGA
>DASVVH010000195.1:0-4166 GCA_036386615.1 Ardenticatenaceae bacterium | reverse complement strand
CCAACTCCGAACCCAACTCGGAATAGAGAACTTCTCCCGCCTCGACCTTGTGTTGAGCGGGTTGCTGGCAATGCTGCTCATCGCGGGGCTAGTGGGCGGCGCGTATGCGTATCACACGGCGCGGGGCTTTGTGGCGCAGAGCCAACTGCCCATCTTCCCGGAGGCGAACGCCGCCGCCGACCTGTTCCCGACGGTGCCCGACGCATCATCACAGCCCGACACGGCGGCAGTCGTGGAAGAGGATACGACTACGGCTCCGGGAGCCGGGAGCGAGAGCACCGACCCGGACGCGCAGGCGACGGCGGAGGCGGCGGCACCGGGCATCGTGACGGAGGCGGATGGGCTGGCGCAGGATGAGCCTGTGGCTGTGCCCGCAGCGACGGAGCCGCTGACGATTCTCGTGATGGGGATTGACAAGCGGGAAAGCGAGGAGGGACCCTGGCGCACCGACTCGATGATTCTGATTCGTATTGACCCGGTGAACAACACGGTAGCGATGCTCTCCACGCCGCGCGACCTCTATGTGACGATTCCCGATTACGGGTACGGGGAGCGGCTGGACAAGATTAACACGGCCTTCTTCTACGGGGACGCTAACGACTATCCGGGCGGCGGGGCGGCGCTGGCGAAGGAGACGATTCGCCGGAACTTCGGCATCGAGGTTGACCGCCACATCGTTATGGATTTCAACGGTTTCCGGCAGATTATTGACTACATCGGCGGCGTCGAGGTGGACGTGCCGGAGTTGCTGGTGGACAACCAGTACCCGACGGAAGATTACGGGTACATGACGGTGCGGTTCGAGGCGGGGCGGCAGATGCTGGACGGGGAGCGGGCGCTGATTTACAGCCGCACGCGCAAGAGCACGAGTGACTTCGCCCGCGCGGAGCGGCAGCAAGAGGTCATCATGGCGGTGCGTGACAAGGTGTTGAGCCTGGACATCATCCCGTCGCTGACGCCCGCGAACGTGACGCGGCTCATCCAGTCGGCCAACGAGTCCATCAGGACGGACCTGACGCTGGACGAGACGCTGGCCTTCGCGAAGGTGGCGCAGGGCATTGAGTCTGGGGATATTCACCGCGCGGTGATTGATAACACGATGGTGGAGGCGAGCTACACGAACCAGGGCGCGGAGGTGCTCGTGCCTCAGTGGGGCGAGGTCATGGAGGTGGTGGAAGAGACATTCGGGATGGATTTCCAGATTAGGGGGAATCGCCTGACGTTGAGCGACACCCAGTCGCAACCGTCATCGAACGCCGCCACCGATGGCCCCGCGCGCGTGGAGGTGTACAACGGGACGCTGGTTCACCGCCTGGAGGAAGAGATTGGCGGCGAACTGCAACAGGACGGCTTCAACGTGACGTACATGGGTACGGCGCAGCGGCAGGACTACGAGGTGAGTCGCATCCTCATCTACAACGAGGCGATGGAGGAGGAGGCGTATGCCCTCCAGGAGCGGCTGGGCCTCTCGCCGGATGTGGTTCGGTTCGTTGACGATGAGTATGACACCGATATTGTAGTCATTCTGGGCACGGATGTAGCCGAAGAGTTCGGCGGATAACGGTTCCCGACTGAAGCTGCACGACGAAACGAGGGCCACTCTTTGTTACAAAGAGCGGCCCTTATGCTAGGAGAGGGAAGACGAGTGAGTGCTAACGAGGCGAATCCAGAGCAGGGCGACGAGGCAGCGGAGGAGGCTGCGCCGAAACCGAAGCGCACTCGCAGAAAGCGCAAAGCGGACAAGAGCCCTGTGGTTGCCGCAGCCAGCGTGGGCGACGAGGAAGGCGCGGAGGTAGCCCCCAAACCGAAGCGAACACGGCGACCCCGCAAGAGCAAGGAGGAGAGGGAAGGAGAAGAACAGCGCGCGGGCTTCTCCAGGGGCATGGAGTTGTGGCTCAGGAGCATGAAGTATCAGGTGGGCATCACGGGGGAGGAGATCGAGCAGGGCAAAGAGGTGGAACTGGCAGGCAAGGCGATAGAGGTAGCGAAGGCGCTGGTCGGGACGGCGATTCCGATGGTGGCGTCGAGCGGCGGCAATTCCGAGGAGCTTTTTTACACGCTGGTTTCGCTCCTGCCGCTGGCGGACTTGTTCGGCTTTCAGGTGAAGGCAGGCTCGCCGATGCTCGTGCCCGTGATTTACGCCGACACGTTGACGCCAGAAGAGTTATTCCAGCGCTTCGAGCAGTTTTTTGAACTGGCGGAGCCTCTGGCTGAGTTCGGGCTGAAGCTGAACGGGCGACCTCAGGGGCCAGCATTGGTGTACCCACTGGTGGTTTATTTCGATGCACAGAAGTTCGCGCAGGACGTACCACTCCTGCTGCCCCGCAGCCACCTCAAGAAGATTCTGCACATGGCCGCCGTAGATGCGGGGTACATCAACGTGCCGGAACGGACGGTGCGGTGGCGAAAAACTGACGGGCTGCTGATGGGGCTAGCCAAGGGGATTTCCAGGATGATGGGGCAGAAGTACCCCATCTTTGATGAGCGGGACCTGGCGGCGGTGCTGACGCTGGCGAACGCGGAATGAACGTCGGACGAGGGAACGAAGAAGAGTTGCTGGGGTATAAAAGGTGCTTTGACTTAGAGGGGCGCGGAGAGTATAATTTGTTTCGTGTTACGAAATATCGAAGGCGGTAACTGACTGGAGCGTCGCATGGCGGCACCTGCTGAAGCGGTTCGCTACTCGGAACAGGAGCGGCTGGCACACATCGAGAATATCGCGCGGGTGCTGGTCCAACTGAGTTGGGTGGCGCAGAAGCAGTTCGCCCAGAGCGTGGCGCAACACGAGTTGACGTTCCCGCAGTTCCTCACACTTGCCTTTCTGGTCAAAGCAAGCCAGCATTGTTCCATGAACCAACTGGCCGAGGCAACGCACCAGGACGCGGCGACGATGACAGGCGTGGTGGACCGGCTGGAACGGCTCGGACTGGTGGAACGGACACGCAGCGCGGAGGACCGACGAGTGGTGCTGGTGCGCCCGCGCATGGAAGCTGTGGAGTTGCTGGCCGCGGTGAAGAAGGCGCGTGACCAGATGATGGGGCAGTTGTTCGAGGAGTTCGACGATGAGACGCTGGCCGGGTTGAGCGGCCAGTTGGAGCAGTTGTGGCAGGCGTTGGAGACGCGAGCGCGCTCCTGCTAGTGGCAGGGGCAGGAATACCCAACAAAGGAGATTATAGAATGGCTGGCATTCCAGATTTTCGGGCGGGGATTATCCCGATGGTGGTGGAGGCGACGGGGCGCGGCGAGCGGGCCTACGACATTTACTCGCTTCTGCTGAAGGAGCGCATCATCTTTGTCGGCTCCGAGGTGGAGCCGAATATGGCGAACCTCATCGTGGCACAGCTTCTTTTCCTGGACCGCGAGAACTCGAACAAAGAGATTACGATGTACATTAACTCCCCCGGCGGTGTCATCTATTCGGGGATGGCGCTCTACGACACGATGCAGTTGGTTCAGGCCCCTATCTCGACGGTGGTGGTGGGCGTGGCGGCAAGCTTCGGCACGGTGCTGGCAACGGCAGGCACGAAGGGGCTGCGCTACGCGCTGCCGAACGCGACGATTCACATGCACCAGCCGCTCATCATGGGCGGGGGCATCAGTGGACAGGCCACCGACATTGACATCGAGGCGCGGGAGGTTCTGCGCCTGCGGGATACGCTTAACGATATTCTGGCCCGCCACACGGGGCAGTCCGTCGAGCAGATTACGCGAGATACTGACCGTGACCGCTACTTCACGCCGAAGCAGGCACTGGAGTATGGGCTGATTGACGGCATCATCGGGACGGACGAACTGCGTGGCACCGACCCAACACAGTTGGAGAATGGCTCCCGCTCGTTGGAGAACGAGCTACGCATTGAAGCAGATGGCAACGTTCCCGCCGAGCGATAAGGCCAAGTGGTCCAGGGAGTGGCTGCGGCGCTGCTCGGACGGGGCGAGTGGAGAGATACCGGGCGGGCAGCGAGAGTTGCCCGCCTTTTTATTCGACGACCGACGATGGACGACCAACGACCGCTAACGGCTGCTTACATGGCGTAACAATACGTGGGAGTGGAATTCCGGGAAACGGATATGATTCGTTCAGCAAAGCAACCATTGTTCGCATTACAAATCCTGTACTTCAAGTTGTGCCGTAGGCGGTCGTCGGTCGTCGGTCGTCGGTCGTC
>DASVVH010000194.1:0-5126 GCA_036386615.1 Ardenticatenaceae bacterium | reverse complement strand
CCTTCCCTATCCTACCTTGAGCGCTCGTCTGACTCCATCCTCAAATCCCCGCCGCCATTGGAAATTAAATGTATTTTTGCTATGCTAACTATCTCTTCTTTAGAAGCAATCCTTTTAGGGAGCGATCCCTCCCATCAGTCTCCTATTACAGGAAAGAGAAGTTCTATGAAAACTCGGCTTGTCAGCGTCGTTCTCCTGGTAGCATTGTCCGTTCTGGCCCTCGTTGGCCTTCCATCCCTGGTTCGCGCCCAGCAGCCAGCATCTCTCTACATCATTGAAGACCTCGGCCTCCTTGATGGCGACGACAACAGCATCGCCTGGAGCATCAACGAGGCGGGAGACGTGGTTGGCTGGTCCAACGGCTCCACCGTGCGCGCCTTCATCTACCGCGACGGCGCGGGCATTCGGGAACTATCCCCGCTCCCCGGCTATGATCGCTGTTTCGCCAGAGAAATCAATACCCTCGATCAGGTGGCGGGCACCTGTGGCTGGGAGGCGGGAGACGCCTCGCAGCCGCTACGGGCCGTGCGCTGGTCCGGCGATGTGCCTCAAGATTTGGGCACCCTCGGCGGCGACCTCAGCGATGCCCAGAGCATCAACGACGCTGGCAGCGTGGTAGGCAACTCCAGCACGGTCTCGCAGACGGCGCACGCCTTCCTCTACACCGACGACCTTGGTATGGTGGACATCACGCCTGACACGGGCCAGGCCAGCCGCGCCATTGCCTATGACATCAACGAATCCGGCCAGATTGTGGGCTTTGACCACCAGGGAGCCTTCCGCTGGACCGATGGCACCCGCGAAGACCTTGGCGTGCCCGAAGGATTCACCTTCTCATCGGCCTACGCGATAAACGATGAGGGTGTCATCGCGGGTGGTGCCACGACATCCAGCAGCAGTAGCAGCAGCAGCGTGCGTCTGGCGCGGCACGTTCCCGGCCAGGGCTGGGAAATGCTCTCCGGCACGGGCCGTCCCTGGGCTATCAATAACCGGGGTGACATTGTTGGCGCGAGCCGGTTCGGTGGCGGGCTGGAACGCGCCTTCCTCTACACGGACGAAGGGGGCCTTCAAGACCTCAGCGCGATGACCAACGCGCCTGACGAGTGGTTCATCCAGGCCGCCTTTGACATCAACGAGGCAGGTGTCATTGTCGGCTATGCCTCCAACCGCCTCACGGGCGCGAGCCGCGCGGTTCGCCTGACCCCCGCGACCCCCGCCGATGGCAACTTCACCGTCAACAGCACCAGCGACGCGCCCGACACCCTACCCGGCGATGGAGCGTGCGCCACCGATGCCGGGGAATGCACCCTCCGCGCCGCCATTCAGGAGGCCAACGACCTTGTAGGTAGTGATGTGATTACCGTCCCCGTCGGCATCTACACCCTGACGCTCGAAGGGACGCGCGAGGAGGATGGCGCGACGGGCGACCTCGACATCCTGCGCGACAGCGTAACCATCGTCGGCGGCGGCACGGGAACCGTCATTGACGGCAACGGCACCGAGCGCATCTTCGACATCTTCGAGACCGCGACGGTGAGTATCTCCAACGTGACGCTGCAAAACGGCTTCATCGAGGGACTTGGCTTAGGTGACGACGGCAGTGCCATCCGCAACTTTGGCCTCCTGACGCTGGAAGATAGCGTCATTGCCAACAACACCATCACAAACGGGAGTGCCGCAATCTACAACACTGACTTCGCTGGTGGCCGAACCTTCACCGTGCGCCGCGTGACCGTCCGTGATAACGTGCAGTCGGGCTTTGGCTTCGGCGCGGGCATCACCAGTGGTGGCTTCGGCCACCTTCGCATCGAGGACAGCACCTTCGTCAACAACACCGCGCACGCCTACGGTGGTGGCCTCTTCAGCGAGGATATGTCGCTCGTCGTCACCAACAGCACCTTCGAGAACAACCATGTCGTCGGCACGCCCGAACCGAACTCCATTGACGGCTCCGGCGGCAGCATCCACGTCTATGCCTCCGCCACCATCTTCAACAGCGAGATTCTCTCCAGCACCGCCAGCGCCTACGGCGGCGGCATCTTCTCCAGAGGCGTAATCACTCTGACGCACACCCTGGTCCAGGGTAACGAGGCTCCCTACGGCGGCGGCTTCTACAACTCGGACGGCTTCTCAATCCTCGATACCAGCGTCATCACCGACAATGTGGCGACCCGTGCCACCCCTACCGACCCCGATGACAGGGGCACGGGCGGCGGCGGCATCGAAAGCTCCGGCATCCTGACGATGACCAACACCACCATCAGCGGCAACACCACCTCCGGCAACGGCGGCGGCATCGCTTCCGGCGGCACCCTCACCGTGACCAACAGCACCATCAGTGGGAACGGAGCGGCGGGTGATGGCGGCGGCATCTTCACCAACCAGATATACCAGCCTGACCTCCCCTTTTACGGCGTCAGCAACCTGAACAACGTCACCATCGCCGACAACACGGCGGACACTGACGGAAACGGCTCCGGCAATGGCGGCGGTATCGCCAACGATGACGCTCTCATAGAGATGTGGAATACCATCATCGGCGACAACACCGACACGGGCGGCGAGGCTCCCGATTGCAGCGGCACCTTCACCTCTCAGGGCCACAATCTCATCGAGAACCCGGCGGGCTGCACCATCGAGGGCGATACTGATAGCAACGTCACCGGGCAGGACCCAATGCTCGGCCCTCTGGAAGACAACGGCGGCGCGACACCCACCCACGCCCTCTTGGAAGAGAGTCCGGCCATAGACCAGGGCCTCACCGGATGCCCCAATCCCTTCATTGACCAGCGCACCGTTCAGCGCCCGCAGGACAGTGACGGCGACGGCGACGCGGCCTGTGACATGGGTGCCTTTGAACTGCGGGCACCTGATGAGACCCTGGCCGTCAGCCTCGGAAGCTTCACGGCTACGCCCGTTGGCAACCACCTCTTCGGTGGGCTTGCCCTCCTCGCCCTGGCAGGGGGCCTCCTGCTCGTCGTGGGTCGCCGCACCCTCGCGGCCCGCGCCTGACGCGCCGGGAACAAAAAGGGGGGAAGGCAATGAGCCTTCCCCCCTCCTGTCCCATCCAAAACGCTGGCTCATCTTTCGCGGGCGCTCGGCTGATGCCTCAAGCAGTGGCCTAGTCTTGCCCCACCAGTGCCACACACTCGATTTCCACCAGCGCGCCGAGTGGCAGCCCAGCGACAGCAATCGTGCTCCGCGCGGGCGGCGCATCGCCGAAGAACTCCGTGTAGACCCCGTTCATACTCTGGAAGTTGTCCATCGTTGTCAGGAAGACCGTCGTCTTCACCACTCGGTCCAGCCCACTTCCCGCCGCCTCCAGCACCGCGCGCATGTTGCTCAACACCTGCCGCGTCTGCTGCGTCACGTCGCCGCCGATAAACTGATTAGTCTTTGGGTCAATCGCCACCTGCCCCGCCGTGAAGACGTAAGCTCCCGCGCGAATCGCCTGCGAGTATGGCCCCACCGCGCGCGGCGCGCTCTCCGTCTGAATCACCTCGCGAGCATCGTTTCCAGCCATCTCTCCTCCACAATCTTGCTGCGGCTTTTATCGCCTCTCACTTATCGTCACCGTCCTTCGTCTACCATCCACCGTCTGCCGTTCAGGGCATATCGCCGATTGGGGGCGGGTTCTGGTCTCCCTCCAGGCTGCCGAAGCCCGTGTCACCATACCCGCCTGTCACGCCTGGGTCGGTGTCGCTGCCCAGGCCGCCCGTTTCCGCGCGCTGTGTGGGCATCTGGCCTGTCGCGGCCCGCGCCGCGTTGCCCAGCACCTCCCAGACCGCCCCTTCGGAAATGCCCTGCGTGTTGGCAATATCGTGTATGCTCTCTCCATCCAGCGCCGCCTGCACGATGGCCCCCTCCATGTTGGGCAGTGTCGCCGGGAGTGAGGGGTCCTGCCGCAGACGTTCCACCAGTTGCGCCATCCTGTCTTCCGCCATCTCTATCCTTTCAGCCGCGCTTACAAAATACCATGCGCTTACATGGAGCAAGGGGAGCGCCAACGTGTCACAGCCGCCATCTACTTAGAGACACTCTCAGCCTGCGGCCAGATAGCCTCCAACAGAATGCCATTATTGTCGGGGAATAGAAAGTTTCGCAGGCGGCCCAGATCGTTGACATCGGTCATGGTGACGCCGTGCGCCTCCATCCGTTCCCGAAGGGCCAACGCGGTGGCCTCGTCCGGCAGGGTGAACGCGATATGCTGAAACGCGCCGGGCAAGAAGCTCGCTTGTAGCGTCTCTATCATCTCCCAGGCGTTACGAAGCTCCGCGTCCGGCACCTCGAAAAAGTGCAGGCCCAACCCCTCACCGCCGGGCGAGAGAAACGCGTGCCTCCCGCGTCCCCCTGTGGCAGGCAGAATAACTGTCAGCCGCATTCCGAGCACGTCCCGGTAAAAGTGAATCGTCGCGTCCAGGTCCGGCGTGACCAGCGCGACGTGGTGGATGCCCTGCCATGCGACAGCCGTCTCCTGATTCGCCGGTGAGTGGTTGCCCATTTCTGCTCTACTCCTATGTTAGTGAAACTGTAGAGGTTACAAGTTGATGCTATTAACGATTGTAATTACAATGTAGGCACATGGGAAGGAGAGGGAGATGAGCACAATATTAAGAACCCGCATCATCAGAATCGGCAATTCGCAGGGCATCCGCATCCCCAAAAATCTGTTGGAGCAGAGCAACTTAGGGGATGAAGTTGAACTGGAAGTGCAGGCCGACCAGATTGTGATTCGTCCGGCCCATCATGCACGGCAGGGTTGGGACGAGGCATTCTCCAGAATGGCGGAACAGGGAGATGACCGCCTGCTGGATGCGGACTTAGCTACAGCGGCAGCGTGGGATGAGGGTGAATGGGAATGGTAGTCCGGCGCTTTGAGGTCTACCTGATTAATCTTGACCCTACCGTTGGAAGCGAAATCAAAAAGGCCCGGCCCTGCTTGATTATCTCCCCTGATGAAATGAACCGCCGCATTGCTACGGTCATTGTTGCCCCACTGACTACGAAAGGGCGAGGCTATCCAACTCGCGTTCCATGCAATTTTCGGGGAAAGGCGGGAGAGATCGTACTGGATCAGATTCGCGCGATTGACAAGACGCGGCTCGTGAGGCGGCTCGGCGTCATAG
>DASVVH010000193.1:0-4501 GCA_036386615.1 Ardenticatenaceae bacterium | reverse complement strand
CGCCGCCGAGGATAGAGTCGCAAGGGTTGTGATTAGTAGTTACCTTGTAACTGTCATATACATCACAACCCTTGCGACTCTATCCTCGGCGGCGTAGCAGGGCGAGAGCACGCTTTTGCGAAGCCCTGAACATACCCACAGGGCCGAAGCACCCCGTCAGGCGTACCATTGGCCCGTTGAAAACGGGCAGCTAGCGCATAAAATATAACTGACAGCTAGATACAAAGTCGCGCCGCCGACTTTACGCTCAATGGGAGGTGTCTGCTAGCCATGCCCGGCACGACGCTTCAGGAATCCAGAATCTTGATAATTGACGACCAGCACGCGAACGTCCGCGTGCTGGAATTTGCCCTACAGCGCGCGGGCTACACCAACATCAAAACCACCACCGACTCCCGCGAGGCCCTCCCCCTCTTCCTTGAATACCAGCCCGACCTCATCCTCCTCGACCTGCTCATGCCGTACATGGACGGCTTTGAGGTCATGCAGCAACTGAACCTGCTGCTCCCGCCGGACAGCTACCTGCCCATCCTCGTGCTCACCGCCGACATCACTCCTGACGTGAAGCGCCGCGCCCTCGCCTCCGGCGCGAAAGACTTCCTCGTCAAGCCCTTTGACGCGATGGAGGTGCTGCTTCGCATCCACAACCTGCTGGAAACGCGCTCCCTCCACCTCCAGCTTCAAAACCAGAACAAGACCCTCGAAAAGAAGGTGCAGGCGCGCACCGAGGAGCTAGCTGAGGCGCAGATAGAAATCATCCAGCGTCTCGCCCAGGCGGCGGAGTTCCGCGACGACGATACCGGCCACCACACCCAGCGCGTCGGAGAGATGGCCGCCCGCCTCGCCGCCGCCCTGCAACTGCCCGACAAGCAGATAGAGCTGATTCGCCGCGCCGCCCCGCTTCACGACGTAGGCAAAATCGGCATTCCCGACTCTATCCTGCTCAAGCCCGGCAAGCACACACTCGAAGAATTCGAGCAGATGAAGGCCCATACCACCATCGGCGCGCGCATCCTCTCCGGCAGCCGCTTCTCCCTCCTGCGCCTCGCCGAGAAAATAGCCCTGACCCATCACGAGCGCTGGGACGGCACGGGCTACCCCCTCGGCCTCACGCGGGACGACATTCCCCTCGTGGGCCGCGTCGTCGCCGTCGTAGATGTCTACGACGCCCTCACTCACAAGCGCCCCTACAAATCTCCCTGGCCCGAAGCCGAAGCACTGGCCGAGATTGAGCGCGAGCGTGGCGTCCAGTTCGACCCCCAGGTCGTAGACGCCTTCCTGCGAGTCATGGAAGACGATACCGGAGAGCCAACCGCCCTGGCTCAATCCTATTGACCACCTCTGCGCGGCAGGGAAAGCAACAACCAATGGCCGCTCCATCTCTGCCGAAACAAATACTTCCCCCCGGCGCGCCCGACACGCGCGCCGCCGCCATGCTTGAGAGCTTCCCCGACCCCTGCTTTGCCCTGGATGGTGACTGGCGCTTTACCTACCTGAACCATCAGGCCGAGCAACTCTGGCAGCGCGGCCCCGAAGCCTTACTCGGCACCTCCATCTGGGACGAACTCCCCGAAGCTCTCAGCGCGGACGCCTACCACCACTGCCGCCGCGCCCTGGCCGCGCAGGAAGCCGTCACCTTTGAAGCCTACGATGCCTCGCGCGACAGGTGGATGGAAGTGCGCGCCTACCCCTTCGAGGATGGCCTCGCCGTCAGTTGCCGCGACGTGACCGCCATCAAACGGGCCGACGCCCACCACGCCCGACTAGAGGAGCGGCTGGAACTGGCTCTGCAAGAGGCCGAACGCGCCACCCGCGCCAGGAGTGAATTCCTCTCCCGCGTCAGCCACGAGCTACGTACCCCCCTCAACGCCGTTCTCGGCTTCGCCCAACTGCTGGAAATGGACGTTGCGGACGCCCAGCAGCTTGAGAGCGTGCAGCACATCCACCGCGCGGGCCTTCACCTTCTCGAACTCATTAACGAGGTGCTCGACATCTCCCGCGTCGAGATGAACCACCTTGTCCTCTCGTGGGAGCCTGTGCCTCTCGCTAGCTGCCTGCATGAAGTTCTCACCCTGCTACAGCCCACCCTTGTCCAGCAGCGCATCCAGCTTCACAATGCCGCCTCCACCTACCGGGAAAAATACCTCCTCGCCGACCCCCAGCGACTGAAACAGGTCTTGCTCAACCTCCTCTCCAACGCCGTCAGGTACAACCATTTCGGCGGCACCGTCACCATCACCTGCGAGGAGCCGCGCGAGGGCTGGCTGCGCGTCAACGTCACCGATAGTGGGCCGGGCATTCCCGCCGAGAACCTTGAACGGCTCTTTACGCCTTTCGACCGTCTCGGCGCGGAACGAACGAGCGTCGAGGGCACGGGGCTTGGCCTCGCCCTCTCGCGCGGCCTCGTAGAAGCGATGAACGGCACGCTCGGTGTCACCAGCGAGGTAGGCGTCGGTAGTACCTTCTGGGTAGACCTCCCCCTGGCGGAGCGCGAAACATCCGGTTCCAACGAGCCAGCCGACCCGCTCACCGGGGACTCCCCGCCTGCCCTGACCGTGCTCTACATCGAAGACAACCATTCCAATCTCGAACTTGTCAGGCTCGTCCTCGCCCGCCGCCCCGCCGTCCGCCTCCTCACCGCTATGGAAGGTCAGGAAGGTCTCGCTCTGGCCCAACACGCCTCCCCCGACCTCATCCTGCTCGACCTCCACCTCCCCGACCTTGATGGTGAGGAAGTCCTACGCCATCTCAAGGCCGAGCCAGCCACCCGCGACATTCCTGTCGTCATCCTCAGCGCCGACGCCATTCCCCAACACGTCGAACGGCTCCTGAAGGCAGGTGCCCGCGACTACCTCACCAAGCCCCTCAACATCCCCCGCCTCCTCCAAACAATAGACGCGGCCCTCCACACCAAATCCTGAACAGAATCGGCTGAGTTGCACAAAACGATGGCTCACCTTCAAAATAGATGCGTAGGGAGCGTGTTGTGAGTACACATGAGCCTTTACGCTCATACCGCTTGAAGATGGCGATGGCGTAAAAGGCTATTTGTACGGATACACACGGTTGGCATACAGGTTGGCTCAAGCATAAAGGGAGGGAGAAACGTGCAAACGCTCTACGCCAGGCGTGTTGCTGGGTGGATCCCCTTAAGGTCGCTTCGCAGATTCACTTCGTTCAGGATGACATGGCTGTAGCTAGACCTTACTTGATGTACCTGTGTCTGTTAACCTCGCGAAACAGTACAGCTATTCAGTAGGAATATGAACTCCCCGGAGGGGCGTGGCGAAAGCTGTAGCCGAGGGTGGAGCGTAGCGTAACCCTCGGCGGCATCCCGTACAAATGAATCTGCAAACACGCGCTACCTTCCCCCTCACCATCGCCGGAAGTGCTACATGAACATCCTGAACGTCGGATATGACTCCACAAACTACTACCTGATAGAACAAAATCACACGCGCCTACTCGTTGATGTAGGCTTCCCCGGCACACTCCCCAAACTCCTCGCCATCCTCAAGCGCAAAGATGTCTCACTCGGCGATATAGATTACCTCTTCAACACCCATTACCATCCCGATCATGCCGGACTCGTTCAGGAACTGAAAAACAAAGGCGTGAAGCACATCGTCCTCCAACAACAACTCGCCTCCGTTCCCAACCTGAAAACGCAGGTAAAACCCGATAGTGGCTTTGTAGAGATCAGGCTTCAGGACAGTATCACCCTCACTGTAGAAGAGAGCCGCTCCTGGCTGGCGAGCATCGGCATGAGTGGCGAAATGGTCTTCACGCCCGGCCACAGCGACGACAGCATCGCCCTCGTGCTGGACGAGGGCATTGCCTTTACCGGCGATTTTCCGCACCCCATGATGGTTGATGAGAGCACGGCAGAGATTGTCCAACAAGGCTGGGACAAGCTTCGCAGCCTCAATGTTTCGCGCATTTATCCCGGTCACGGCCCCATTGCACGCTCCATCCTCTAACTGTACGGATAGACAAGGTTGGCATACAGATTGGCCCAAGCACGACGGGAGGGCGAAACGTACTAACGCTCTACGACAGGCATGTTGCTGGGCGGATCCTTCGCTACGCTCAGGATGACATGACTCTAGCTAGACCTTACTTGATGTACCAGTGTGTTAACCTCGTGGAACAATACATCTAACCAGTCGGTCAGGATGAAAGTTGACATAAACGTGGCGACCAGTTGGTCATGAACTCCCCGGAGGGGAGTGGAGAAACCTGTAGCCTGGGGTGGAGCAGAGCGTAACCCCAGGCGGCGTTCCCACGTCGCTCGCGGCGTCAACGGGCGAGACTCCGACAGCATCGGTCAACTGGTCTGATACTTGCTTTTACACAGCCAGGGAGCTTACCAAGTTGCCTCGCTTTCTGTATCCATAGTTTCTACTAGATAGCTATACCCATGCGTCTCACCCCCAACCTTCAACCCTATACCTCGCCGCATGTAGTGGGCGAGGTCTGGCGCTGGAACAACGTTCCCTCG